>DASPJG010000490.1:0-4083 GCA_035628755.1 Pyrinomonadaceae bacterium | reverse complement strand
GATCGGCCACGACACGATCATCTATCCCGGCGTCCACATCGAAGGGCGCACGCAGATCGGCGAGGGCTGCGAGATACGTCCCGGCACGCGCATCTCGAACTCGCGCGTCGGCAGCGGCGTGCAGATCAAAGACCACTCGGTCATCGTAGATTCCGACATCGCGGATAACTGCTCGGTCGGCCCCTTCGCGCACCTCCGCATGAACGCGCAACTCGAAGAACAGTCGGCGGTCGGTAATTTCGTCGAGATGAAGAAGTCGCGGCTTGGCCGCAAGTCGAAGGCGATGCACCTGACGTATCTCGGCGACGCCGACATCGGGGCGCGCACGAACATCGGCGCGGGCACGGTGACGTGCAATTACGACGGCGTGAACAAACATCCGACCGTCATCGAACAGGATGTCAAGATCGGTTCGGACACGATGCTCGTCGCGCCGGTCAGGGTCGGGGCGCGCAGCGTCACCGGCGCGGGTTCGGTCATCACGCGCGATGTCGCGCCCGACACGCTTGTGGCGGGCGTTCCCGCCACGGTCAAAAAAATTCTCCGCCCGGACGCGCCGCCCGCCCAAAACGCGCCCGAGCGGACGGAAGAAGAAACAACCAAGGCCGTGACGGATTAATGAGTCGTCAATCCTCAATCGTGAACGCAAGAAACAGTTTTACATCTATGCACGATTGACGGTTGACGACTCCCGTCTTTTGAAAGGAAGCAATTCATGTGTGGCATCGTCGGATACGTCGGTAACAAACAGGTCGTGCCGGTCATCATTGACGGCTTGCGCAAACTCGAATATCGCGGCTACGACTCGGCTGGCATCGCCGTCGTGGATGAAGCGCACTGTCTCGACATTCGCCGCGCCGAGGGCAAACTGCGCAACCTCGAAGAAGCGATTCGCCTCAAGCCCCTCGACGGCACTTACGGCATCGGCCACACGCGCTGGGCGACGCACGGTCGTCCAACGGAAGAGAACGCGCACCCGCACCGCGATTGCACGGGGCGCGTCGTCGTCGTCCACAACGGCATCATCGAAAATTATCTCCAACTCAAGGAACGCCTGCGCGCGAGCGACCACAACTTCGTCACCGAAACCGACACCGAAGTCATCGCCCACCTGATCGAAGAATATTTGCGCGAGGAAGCAAGGTTGGAGACCGCCGTGCAGCGCGCCGTGCGCGACCTGCGCGGCATCTTCGCGCTCTCGATCATTTCGGTTGACGAGCCGGATTTGATCATCGCCGTCCGGCAAGGGCCGCCCGTCGTCATCGGACTCGGCGACGGCGAGTTTTTCGTCGCCTCGGACATTCCGCCCATCCTGCAACACACACGCGACGTGTTTTATCTCGGCGAGCGCGAGATCGCGGTGCTGACGCGCGACGCCGTGCGCGTCACGGACTTTGAAGGCGACCTGCGCGAGCCGCAGCAGCAGCGCATCACCTGGGACCCGATCATGGCGGAGAAGGGCGGCTTCAAGCATTTCATGCTCAAGGAGATTTACGAGCAGCCGCGCGCCGTGCGCGACACCGTGCAGGGGCGCATCTCACTGGACACCGGGCGCGTCTATCTCGACCAGATGAACATCACCGAGGCCGAGTTTAAAAGTTTCGACCGCGTGATGATCGCCGCCTGCGGCACTTCGTGGCACGCCGGACTCGCGGGCAAGTACATGCTCGAACAGTTCGCGCGCGTGCCGGTCGAAGTAGACTACGCTTCGGAGTTTCGCTATCGCGACCCGGTCATCAACGAACGGACGCTGCTTGTCGTCATTTCGCAGTCGGGCGAGACGGCTGACACCATCGCCGCCCTGCGCGAAGCGAAAGAGCGCGGCGCAAAGATTCTCTCGATCTGCAACGTGCAGGGTTCGATGATCACGCGCGAATCCGACGGCACGATCCTGACGCACGCTGGGCCGGAGATCGGCGTCGCCTCGACCAAAGCCTTCACCGCGCAGATGATCGCGCTCTACCTCTTCGGACTCCACCTCGGGCAACTGCGCGGCGCGCTCTCAGCCGACGAAGCCAAACACCACGCGCAGGAGTTGGCCGAACTGCCCGTCAAGATCGAGCACCTGCTGAGCGAGTCGGATTCACTCGAAGAACTCGCGCGCGAGTTTCACCGCTCGACGGATTTTCTCTATCTCGGTCGGGGCATCAATTTCCCCGTCGCGCTCGAAGGCGCGCTCAAACTCAAAGAGATCTCCTACATCCACGCCGAAGGCTATCCTGCGGGCGAGATGAAACACGGCCCGAACGCGCTCATAGACGAACGCCTCCCCGTCGTCGTCATCAACACGCGCGAGGAAGGCAACCGCGCCTCCGAACTCCGCTACGAGAAGACGCACTCCAACATCGTCGAAGTCAAAGCGCGTGAGGGGCTTGTCCTGTCCGTCTTGACCGAGGGCGACGAGATGTCTGCGGAAGTTTCCGACCACGTTATCGAGATTCCAGCGTCGAGCGATCTGCTCTCGCCCATCCTCGCCATCATCCCGCTCCAACTGCTCGCCTATCACATCGCCGTCCGCCGTGGCTGCGACGTGGATCAGCCGCGCAATCTGGCGAAGTCCGTCACGGTCGAGTAAGATGCGCCCACGGGAGGACTCGCGATTATGACCGGCGATGAATTGGAGCGGGCTATCGAGTTTTTGTTGAAAAACCAAGCTGCTTTTGACGCCAGACACGCAGCTTTTGACGCGCGGATGGATCGGCTGGAAGCGGCACAGACCGAGACCAGACAGCAAATCAGCGAATTGACTGTCTCGCAACATGGCACGCAACAGCAACTCGATCATTTAACTAACATTGTCGCAAGCATCGCCGAGACCACGCGGCGCAACGCGGAAGATATTGACGCTCTGGTGAAACTCGTCGGCGGGATAATCGAAGGCCGCAACGGAAAGTCCGAGAGTTGATCGTGCACGTTCATCGTCGCCCCGCTCTGAGCCGGGGCATGCGCCTGCTTCCTTAAATTCCCTTCACGCTGGAAACCTCCTGACTCGACATCCTACCGGACGCATGGGCGTGGCGGAGCTTGTTCCGCCACGCGGCGTAAGACTCCGTCAAATTCCTTCTCGATAGTCATGGCCTCCGACTTGCATTGTAAGGCGTGGCACAAGTTCGTTTTCCGTCAAGCATCAATTATGTTCGCCGCAAAATCGGGCATCCCCCTGCCACAGGCGTCGCGTGGCGTAGTGAAAACCTACACCGGCGCGCGGCGTTTTTGAATAAGAGCGAGACAGTGTTTTGCGAGAAGCCGTGGAGGGACAGACCTGTGAATAAAATCAGATTTACGGTCGCGTGGGGTTTGGTGTGCGCGCTCCTGAGCGTCAGCCTGTCGGCGATGGCACAGCGCAAGCGTCCGGCGCAGACGCGCCGCCCGACCACCACGCGTCCTGCCGAAAGGGCGCGTCCCGCGACGACGGCGCGCAGGGCTTCACAGCCGCGCGCGGCGACAACCTCCGACACGCGCCTGACCGGACTCTACCGCCTCGACTTCTCGCGTAGCGACGACCCGCGCCTGGCCGCCGAGCGGGCGACCAACTCTCTGCCGCCCGAAGAACAGGAACGCGTCGCGGAGAGTTTGACCACGCGCCTCACTTCGCCCGATCAGATCGCCATTGAACGGCGCGGGCAGAACATCAGCATCGGTTCGACCCGCGCGCCACGCGTGACCTTCGACGCCGACGGGCGCACGCGCACCGAGCAGGCCGGAGACGGCCACACCGTCACCACCCGCGCCGCGCTCTACGGCGACCAGTTGATGATCAGTTCCAGCAGCAGCGGCGACGACAACGACGAGTTCTCCGTCAACTTCGATTCCCTCAACAACGGCACCCGCCTGCGCGTCACGCGCCGCATCCGGGATGCGCGCGTCGCACAGCCCATCGTGGTGCAAAGCACCTACGACAAGATTTCCCCGGTCGCCCGCTTCAACATCTACGGCGAGCCGGAGGCGACGCGCACGACCGCCGCCGCGCGCCGGAGAGATGTCCCGCGCGCACCTGAGAATGAACGGAGAAACGCGCCCGCCGAGCAGGTGAGACAGCAGCAACCGCGTCCCGCCCCGCCCGTCATCAGGAACCGCCCGCCG
>DASPJG010000489.1:0-2574 GCA_035628755.1 Pyrinomonadaceae bacterium | reverse complement strand
GCAATGACTACACGGCGCGCCTCAAGCCCTTCAAAGATGCGGGGCTGGAACAGTTCGTCTGCCCCGGCGTCTCCAACTGGAATCAGGTCTTCCCGAATCTAGACAACGCCGCGCGCAACATCACGGGCTTTGTGCGCGACGGCCAGAGGGCGGGCGCGCTCGGCATGCTCAACACGAATTGGGACGACGACGGCGAGACGCTGTTTGAGATGACGTGGTACGGCGTCGTGCTCGGCGCGGCGGCCTCCTGGCAGGAGGGGCAGTTGGACGTGGCGCAATTTGAACGCAACTTCGACTGGGCGTTTTTCCGCCGCGAGGGCGATTCATTCGTGCGCGCCCTGCGCTCGCTCGGCAGCGTCAACACCCTGCTCGGCGTGAACACCACCAACCCGCTGTTCTGGCAAGAGCCTTTCACGAACGCGTTTCAGGAACGCTCGCGCTCCCTGCGCGAGAAGACGCGGCAGATGCGTCTGGCCGTCGAGGGCGCGGAAGAGACGCTCGTGCGGGAGGGCGCGCAGGCGCGGCGCAATCGCCCGATGATCGCGTCGGCGCGTTTCGCGGCGCAACGTCTCGGTCACATGGGGCGGCGCATGCAGGTGGTCGAACAGTTCAGCCGCGACTACTGGCAGGCTTACTTGAATCTCGGCGACCGTCGTCAGGTCAACCGCCTCAGGCGTTATCACGGCGCGATCTACAACCACCTGCGCGAGATGGCCGAAGAACTGGCGACGCTCAAGGCGAGTTACCGCGAACAGTGGCTCGCGGAGAATCGCCCCTACTGGCTGGAGAGCGTGCTCGCGCGCTACGACGTGGCGATTGCCAACTGGCTCAACCGCAGCAAGGCGATGGAGGAAGCAATGCGCGAATACAGAGAGAGTTCGACGCTCCCCAACCCCGAAGAGTTCGGCCTCGGCTCGCGCCCGGATCAGCCTTGAAAAGTTACGCCTCGAAAAGTTAAGGCTCTCTTTGCGCCCTTGCGCCTTTGCGCGAAATTAAACTCACGCAAAGGCGCGAGGGCGCAAAGGAAAACAATGCCCGTTTGAAACGTTGAAAGATGGACACGGCAACCGGAGATAATCTGGGCAGGGAGCGTGCGGGGCGTCTGGTTTCGCTCGACGTGTTTCGCGGCCTCACTATCGCGGGCATGATCCTCGTCAACAATCCGGGGCCGAGCGGCGATGTCTACTGGCCGCTCGAACATGCCGCGTGGCACGGTTGGACGCCGACCGATCTCATCTTCCCGTTCTTCCTGTTCATCGTCGGCGTCTCGCTCGCGCTCGCCTTCGCACGCCGCGCCGAAGCGGGCGGGACGAAGCGCGACCTCTATCTGAAAATTCTGCGGCGCACCGCGCTCATCTACGCCTTCGGTTTCCTGCTCGCCGGTTTCCCCTATTTCAATCTCTCCACGATTCGCCTCACCGGCGTGCTGCAACGCATCGCGGTCTGCTACTTCTTCGCGGCGATCATCTTTCTCAAAACCAACTGGCGCACGCAAAGCCTGATCGCCGTCGCGCTGTTGCTCGCATACTGGGGCGTGCCGGAGTTCATCGCCGCGCCGGGTTATGCCGCCGGAGATTTAAGCAAAGAGGGAAGCCTCGCCGCGTTCGTTGACCGGGTCGTGCTCGGCAATCACATCTGGAAGGGCGGCGGGCGGATTTACGACCCCGAAGGACTTCTGAGCACCATCCCCGCCATCGCCACGACGCTCTCCGGCGTGCTCGCGGGACACTGGCTCAGGCAGCCGCGCGAGGCGCACGAGCGGGTGGCGGGTCTGTTCGTCGCCGGTCTGGCGTGCGTGGTCGTGGGGTGGATGTGGAACGCGTGGCTTCCGATCAACAAGGCTCTGTGGACGAGTTCCTACGTCGTCTTGACGACGGGTATGGCCTTGCAACTGCTCGCGTTCTGCTACTGGCTGGTTGACATCAAACAATACCGGCACTGGGCTTTGCCGTTCCGTATCTTCGGCGTGAACGCGCTCGCCGTTTTCGTGTTGTCGGGCTTGACGGCGCGCGCGATGAGCCTCTGGAAACTGCCGCGCGCGGATGGCCGGACGGGCAACCTGCAAACCTACATCTACGAACACCTCTTCGCCCCGTGGACTCCAACGCCCGCCGCCGGTTCGCTGCTCTACGCGTTGCTCTACGTGCTCGTCTGGCTCGGCCTGATGGCGATCCTCTACCGGCGAAAGATTTTTCTCAAAGTGTGAGGGCGCGCCAGAGTTCAGGCACGCGGGAGCGCGTAGAGGTAATAATTGGTCGCGCCGATGCGCCGCCAGCCGTCCGTGCCGGAAGCCCACGGCGGGATGCCTTCGGCGACGATGACACGCGCCCCTGTGCGCGCGAAAGTTTCAACGACCTGCGCTTTGAGCGCGCGGTCGCCCGCCCAGAATTTCTCCACGTCGCCGCCCGTGCGCGTCGAAATCTCCGCCACCACGCGCACGCGCGCCAGTCGCGGCCACGCATGGAACATGGTGTTCCCGATTGACGCCGCCCGCTCGCCCGGCGCGACGCCCATCCGCCGCAACTCTTCCGCCACCTGCCACTGCGCGTCCACGCGCGCCCCGCGCCCCGGCGC
>DASPJG010000488.1:0-4963 GCA_035628755.1 Pyrinomonadaceae bacterium | reverse complement strand
CGCGACGACATCGTCAAGATGCACGCCTCTTACTATCGCCCCGATAACGCCATCCTCGTGATCGGCGGCGACATCGCGGCGGCGGAAGCCTTCAAGACCGCCGAACGCTTCTTCGGCGACTGGCAGAAACCCGCCACGCCGCTTCCTGTCCAGAGCGCGAAAACGACCGGGGCGGCCTCTGCCGCCGCCGCCGCGCAGCCGCAGCGCATCGTCGTCGTGGACAAGCCCGATGCGGGACAGGCCGCCGTGCTCGTCGCGCGCACGGGCATCCGCCGCACCGACCCCGAGTTCTTCCGCGGCATCGTCGCCAACTCGGTCTTGAGCGGCTACTCCGGTCGTCTCAATCAGGAGATTCGCATCAAGCGCGGCCTGAGCTACGGTGCGCGCAGCGCGCTTGAGACGCGGCGCGACACGGGGCCGTTCATGGCCGAGGCGCAGACAAAGAACGAGTCGGGCGCGGTCGTCGCCTCGCTCTTGCTCGGCGAACTCGCACGGCTCGCCAACGGCGAACTCCCCGATGCCGAACTGACGCCCCGCAAAGCCGTGATCATCGGCGGCTTCGCGCGCAATCTTGAGACGGCGGGCGGTCTGGTCAGTCAGGTCGCAAACCTCGCCCTCTACGGCATCAGCTTCGATGAGATCAACAGCTACATCAACAACGTGCAATCCATCACGGCCAAGGACGTGCAGGGCTTCGCAGGTTCGCGCCTCGCGGCCAACGCCGCCAGCGTGATCATCGTCGGCGACGCCAAGAAGTTCCTCCCCGAACTGCAAAAGCAATACAAGAACGTGGAAGTGATTCCCGTCGCCGATCTCGATCTCAACATCGCGCAATTGCGCAAGACGAAGTAACATAGGAGACGCGCGCGTGCTCCCGTTGAGGTTCTAAGATCGGGAGCGCGCGCCAATCTCCGGCTCTTTTTTGGCCTCTCCTCAAAGCAGTTTCGTTTTTCGCGCGCGTCTCTCCCGTCCCGGCCAAATCCATGAGAGGAATTCGACATGCCGAATAAATCAGCCTCCAGACAAAACGCTCTTTTGAGTTGCGCGTTCGCCGTGCTGCTGGCCTTCGTCTCCGGCGTCCCGTCGGCGCACGCGCTGGCGCAGCAGGACACGGAGAACGAAGGCGCGCGCGCGGACGTGAACGCGCTGATGCGCCAGTTAACGGATCGCGATCCGCTGACGCGGCAGCGCGCGGCGGAAGACCTCGCGCGCCTCGCCACTCCGGCGCAGCGCAAACTCGTCGAAGGCTACCGCCTGCAAGAGAAGAACGCGCGCGTGCGCCTCGCGCTCGACTGGGCGCTCTATCGCATGGGCAAGACGCCCGCGCTCTTTGCGGTCGTGCGCGATCTCGATTCCAACCGCCGGAACCAGTCGGAAGCTTATCTCGCCGAACTCGAAACGCCCGAACCGCTCTACAGCCTGCTCCCGCAAGTCAACGGCAACACGCAGGTCTTACTGCTCGAAGCCCTCGCGCGCACCGGCAACGCCGACACGCTGCCAATCGTCGAGCCATACGCTTCCTCGGTTGATCCCAAAATCGCCGACGCCGCGCGTTTCGCCACGCGAGAGATCACGCGCCGCCTCGACGCGCCGCAGCACCCCGACGCCAAAACGCGCACGCGGCAAGTCGGCAGCGCAACCAAAACCACTCCCTGAAGACGGCGCAAGTTAAGTTAAATGACAAGGGGCGAGACGCACATCTCGCCCCTTGTCGCTTTTATGTGGTATTAACAACTGAACGCTGACAAACTGGCCGCTGGCGATATTCTATGCACCGAAATTTGCGCTCCTTTCTCGATCAACTGACGCGCGAACGCGATCTGACGATCATCGAGACGGAAGTTGATCCCTATCTGGAACTGGCGGAAATACACCGCCGCGTGATTGCCGGGGGCGGCTCCGCGCTCTTGTTCAAACGTGTCAAGGGCAGCCGCTACCCGGTCGTCACCAACCTCTTCGGCACGGCGCGACGCATCGAACTGGCGTTCGGCCAAAAGCCCGAAGCGTTGGTGCGAGAAGTTGTCCACGTCGTCGAGTCGTTGCTGCCGCCGCGTCCCGCGCAACTCTGGCAGCATCGCTCGCTCGCGCTCGAAGCCTTCAATCTGGGCACGCGGCGCGTGCGCCACGCTCCCGTCCTCGAAGTGGTTGATCGCCCGGCGCGGCTCGACGAATTGCCGATTCTGACGACGTGGCAGGAAGACGGTGGCGCATTCATCACCCTCCCGCTCGTCTACACCGAGCACCCGCGCACGCGCAAGCACAACCTCGGCATGTATCGCATCCAGCGACACGATGCCCAAACGACCGGCATCCACTGGCAGATACACAAGGGCGGCGGCTTTCATTACCACGAAGCGGAAGCGGCGAACGAACCGCTTCCCGTCACGATCTTCATCGGCGGGCCGCCCGCGCTGATGCTGTCGGCCATCGCTCCGCTGCCGGAAGACGTGCCCGAACTCGTGCTCGCCTCCGTCCTCGCGGGCGAGAAGATCAGGGTGACGCGCGAGCCATACACAAACGGCCACCGGCTCGTCGCCGAAGCCGAATTCGCCATCGTCGGACGCGTGCCCCCGCACGAGCGGCGACCCGAAGGCCCCTTCGGCGATCACTACGGCTACTACTCCCTGCAACACGACTACCCGGTTTTCCACGCCGAAGCCATCTGCCATCGCCGCGATGCCATCTACCCGGCGACCGTCGTGGGCAAGCCGCGCCAGGAAGACTTTTTCATCGGCGATTATTTACAGCAACTTCTCTCGCCGCTCTTTCCCCTCGTGATGCCGAGCGTGCGTGATCTCTGGTCATACGGCGAGACGGGCTTCCACTCGCTCGCCGCAGCCGTCGTGCGCGAACGCTACGCGCGCGAAGCGTTAGTTTCCGGTTTCCGCATCCTCGGCGAAGGCCAACTCTCGCTCACCAAATTTCTGCTCCTGACCGACACGCCGCAGGACTTGCGCGACTTCCCGCGCCTGTTCGAACACGCCCTGGCGCGCGTGCGTTTCGAGAGCGACCTTTTCATCTTCTCGAACGTCTCGATGGACACGCTCGATTACACGAGCGGCAAAATCAATCAGGGCAGCAAAGCGATCTTGCTGGGCTTGGGCGATGCCGTGCGCGATCTGCCGCGCGCTTTTTCCGGCCAACTGCCGCAGGGCGCGGCGCGCGCGGAAGTTTTCTGTGGCGGCTGTCTCGTCGTCGAGGGCGTGCCCTACGCCGAAGACCCGCAGCAGGCCGCGCGGCTGGCGGCGGATGAAGCCTTCTCAGGCTGGCCGCTCGTCGTCCTGCACGACGATGCGAGCGTTGCGCGCACGCCCGCCGATTTTCTCTGGGCGACGTGGACGCGCTTTGAGCCAGCCGCCGACATTTACGCGAGACAGACGAGCGTTGACCGGCATCATCTGTCATACTCCGCGCCCATCGTCATAGATGCCCGCATGAAACCGGCCTATCCTGCCGAACTCATCGTGCGCCCGGACATCGAGGAACTCGTTGACCGGCGCTGGCGCGAATATTTCCCGTCGAGTTAAAAATTCAACCCCCTCGCACACGAAAAACAGATGAGTGAACCCGCGATTGTAGAGACGCTGGAAACTTCTTGTTGCATTGTTGGCGGCGGGCCTGCGGGCGCGGTGCTCGCGCTCATCCTCGCGCGCCAGCGGATTCCCGTCGTGCTGCTCGAAGCGCACGAAGATTTCGAGCGCGACTTTCGCGGCGACACCATTCACCCCTCCGTCCTCGAAATACTCGACGAACTCGGTCTCGCCGGGCGCCTGCACGAACTGCGCCATTCCAAAATTCGCACGGCCACTTTCATGACGCCCACGGGCACTCTGACCCTCGCCGATTTCGGACGGCTCAAGACGCGCTTCCCCTACATCATGATGCTCCCGCAAGCGCACTTTCTCGAATTTCTCACGGGCGAGGCGAAGCGATACCCGAATTTTCAACTCAGGATGGGCGCGCGCGTCGAGGAGTTGATCGAAGAGGGCGGAGCGGTGCGCGGGGTGCGTTACGAAGACGAGGCAGGCGTGCATGAGGTGCGCGCGCAACTAACGGTCGGAGCGGACGGGCGCAGTTCGCGCGTGCGGCATCTGACGGGCATGGAGCCGTTGAAGACTTCGCCGCCGATGGACGTGCTCTGGTTTCGCCTGCCGCGTAAGGAAGACGAGCCGGAGGGCGTGCTGGCGCGCGTCGGCGGCGGCCACATCGCCGTCATGCTCGACCGTCTGGATGAATGGCAGATCGCTTACGTCATCCTCAAGGGCAGCTACCGGCAGGTGCGCGAGCAGGGGCTGGACGCGCTCCGGGCATCGCTCGTCTCGGTCGCGCCGGAACTCGCGGATCGCGTGGGGCATCTGAAAGAGTGGAAACAGGTGGCGATGCTTTCGGTTGAATCGAGCCGTCTCCGGCAATGGTATCAAGCGGGGCTGCTGCTCGTCGGCGACGCGGCGCACGTCATGTCGCCCGTCGGCGGCGTCGGCATCAATTACGCGATACAGGATGCCACGGTCGCTGCCAATATTCTGGCCGAGCCTTTGCGCGAGGGACGCGTCGAACTGCGACACCTGCGCGAGGTGCAGCGCAAGCGAATGCTGCCCACACGCTTCATTCAGTCCGTGCAATCACTCGTGCAGCGGCGGATCATCGCCAACGCTCTGAGGACGAACCAACCGCTTCAAGTGCCACGCGTCGCCCGCATTTTCCTGCGCACGCCGTTTCTCGGAACCCTGCCCGCGCGCATCATCGCCTTCGGACTCCGCCGCGTACACGTCAAAAAGTCTTTGCGCCCTGCACGGTGAGTTTCGCAGACAGGCAAGGCGGCTTGAGCGACCTATAGAGGCAGGTCGCGCGCTCATTCCTTCGTCGCGCAATCGCTAGAGCGGCAGCCGGAGCGTGAAAACCGCGCCGCCCTCCGGCGAGTTCGCCGCCGAGAGCGTGCCGCCGTGTTCGGTGATGACGCGAT
>DASPJG010000487.1:0-4041 GCA_035628755.1 Pyrinomonadaceae bacterium | reverse complement strand
CAAGGTGCGCGCGCCGAAGAGTTCGAGGAGCGGGGCATAGTCGATGGCGTAAGGCGGGTCGAGAAAGGCGATGTCGTAGGGCGAGCCGCCGCGCGCTTCCGCGCGCCGCAAAAAATCCGCCGCCTCGCTCAACACGACCTCCGTCAACTCTTCGGGGACACCGCACAGGTCTAGGTTCGACTCGACCAATCCGCACATCTTGCGCGAACGATCAACGAAAGTGACGAACGACGCGCCGCGCGAGATCGCCTCGATGCCGACCGCGCCCGAACCCGCGCAGAGGTCGAGAAAACGCGCGCCTTCAATGCGCGGGGCGAGGACGTTAAAGAGCGTCTCGCGCAGGCGGTCGGAGGTCGGGCGAATCTGCATGGAGGGCGGGCTTTTCAGCACCCGTCCGCGATATTGTCCGGCAATGATTCTCACGATAGGAGTAGTTTCGGGTTTCAGGTTTAAAGTTTCAAGTTGAAAACGCTCGCGTGGAACTTAAACTTGAAAGCTGAAACTTTCTCAACCGACGGCGGCGAGGCCGAAGCGCGCGTCGGCGCGGACGCGTTCGATGAGGCGAGAGGTTTCGCGCGTGCGGCGGCGCGCGCTGGAAAGATAGTAGTCGGCCTCGTTGCGCGCTTCTTCCAGTATGCGCACGTCGCGCACGAGGTTGCCGACGCGGAAGGTGGGCACGCCGGACTGGCGCGTGCCCATCACCTCGCCGGGGCCGCGAATCTCCAAATCTTTTTCCGCGATGCGAAAGCCGTCGTTGGTTTCCTCCATGATGCCGAGCCGTTCTTTGGCGACGGCGGTTTGTTTGTCGGAAGCGAGCAGTACGCAGAAACTTTTCTCCGCGCCGCGCCCGACGCGCCCGCGTAGTTGGTGCAACTGCGAGAGGCCGAAACGCTCTGCGTGTTCGATGACCATGACGGACGCGTTCGGCACGTCAACGCCGACTTCGACGACCGTGGTGGCGACGAGTATCTGCACGTCGCCGCGCGTGAAGCGGTGCATCGTCTCCTCTTTCTCCGCGGACTTCATCTTGCCGTGCAGGAGGCCGATCTGGAAGGTGGGGAAGACGCGGTCGCGTAGATGCTCGAACATGCGCGTCGCGTCCTTCAAGTCCATCTTCTCCGACTCTTCAACGAGCGGGTAGACGATGTAAGCCTGACGACCGGCGCGTATTTCCCGTTCGACGCCTTTATAAACTCCGGCGCGCTGGTCTTCGCCGACGACGACCGTCTTGATCGGAGTGCGCCCGGGCGGGAGTTCGTCTATCACGGACACGTCGAGGTCGCCATAGACGGTCATAGCGAGCGAGCGCGGGATGGGCGTCGCCGTCATCACGAGCACGTCCGGGTTGAAGCCGCGCTCGCGCAGAGAGGCGCGTTGCAGCACGCCGAAACGGTGCTGCTCGTCAATGACGACGAGGCCGAGCTTGTGAAAGGCGACCGACTCCTGTATGAGCGCGTGCGTGCCGATGCAGGCTTGGACTTCACCGGCGGCGATACTGGCGTGGAGGCGTCTTTTTTCGGCGGCGCGGAGCGAGCCGATGAGAAGTTCGGCGCGGTGCGGCGTGCGCGCGAGCATGCGTTTGATGTTGCGCGCGTGCTGGTCGGCCAGTATTTCGGTCGGAGCCATGAGCGCGGCCTGATAGCCGTTCTCCATCGCGGCGAGCATGGCGAGCAGCGCGACGATGGTTTTGCCGCTGCCCACGTCGCCCTGAAGCAAACGGTTCATCGGCACGTCGGATTGCATGTCGTCGAGTATGCGCGCGACGGAACGCTCTTGCGCGCTCGTCAAGGCGAAGGGAAGTATCTCCGCGAGATGGCCGCGCACGCGTTCGTCAATCTCGATCACCGCGCCCTTCGGCTCTTTGACGCGCTCGCTCTTGCGGACGGCGATGGCGAGCGCGACCCAGAAGAATTCCTCGAAGATGAGACGGAGATGCGCGGGCGAACGCGCGCGCTCGTAGTCGGCGAGCGGGGCGTCTTCGGCGGGAAAATGGATGCGGCGCAAAGCTTCGGCGCGTGAAATCAAACGCTGTCGCCCGATGAGATCGGATGGCAGAGTCTCCTTGATCTCGGTGTCGTCAATGCGCGCGAGGACGGCGTGCATGATCTCGCGCAGGCGTTTGGCGGGAAACTCGCCGAGCTTGCGATAGACCGGCACGCGCCGCCCGACGTGGATCGCGGCGAGACGCGGATCGGCCACTTCCGCTTCGTCGTCCGCAAGCGATTCCGCGTCCGCATCGAATTCTTCGTGCGTCGCGTCGTCCGCTGGCGCGAGGTCGGGTTGCGTGTCTGAGCCTTCGTGGGCGTGCGCGCCGTTCTCTTCGGCGAGCCGCAGGAGGGCGTGTTCGGGCGGCGTCCATGTGCCGGGGAGAAGCTCAAGTTCGTCGGGTTTGCCGAGACGCAGGGCGAAGGTGTTGCGCCGCGCGTCCCACTCCCAACGGCCATAGGCGACGAAGCGCGCGCCGCGCGTGAAGCGTTGGCGGTTGTAAGCGACGATGCGCGCCGCCTGCCGCCCGGACACGAACCACCAGACGACTACCGGCTTGCCCGTCCTTTCAGGGTCGCTCGCCGTGATCTCGAAGATGAACAGCGGTGGCGACTTCGCCCCGCGATTCTTGCCGACCTGAAAACCGCCCGCCACGCGCACGTATAATTCGAGCGACGCCTCGACGCCATCCCTCAGTTCCGCGATGCGCGTCAGATTCGAGCGATCTTCGTAGCGCATCGGCAGGTAATTTAAGAGGTCTTCAATTGTGGCCTCGCCCGCATCGCGCTTGCCCGCGAGATTGGCGAGCGCGAGACCGAGGCGGCGCGCCGTCGGCTGACCGAAACGCGGAATGCCGTGGCCTGTGAGCGAAAGGATGGGGGTGTCGAGTGTCAGGAGGGACGAGCGATGAGAGGTGAGAGATGAAGCCTGAGTGCTTGAGTCGGGTTTCTTAACTTCATCCCTCATCCCTCATCCCTCACCCTTGTGCTTAGGCGTTAGCCGTGCTCGCGGCAGAGCAGTGCTGGTCGAAGGCGCGGGTCAGTTCCTCGGCGATGGTGGGCGCGTCCTTGCCTTCGATCTGGTAGCGTTCCATGATGTAGACGAGTTGCCCGTCTTTGAGCAGGGCGATGGACGGCGAAGACGGCTGGTGGCCGGTGAAGTAGGCGCGCGCTTTCTCGGTGGCCTCGATGTCCGCACCTGCGAAAACGGTGATCGCGCGTTCGGGGCGCGTCGTGTGCTGCATCGCGCGTGCGATCCCTGGGCGCGCCTTGCCCGCCGCGCAGCCGCAGACGGAATTGACGACGACCATCACCGTGCCCTCAGTCTCTTTAACGGCCTGCTCGACCTGTTCGGGCGTGCGCGCTTCTTCGATGCCGAGCCGGGTCAGTTCCTCTCGCATCGGGCGAATCATGATCTCTGGATAAGGCATAACTAAAGTCTCCTCAGTTAATAAAAGTTCTCGCGTAAATTCTAACATAGCTCCGCGATTTACACGGGGCGCGCCGCGCAGGCGGCCATCTTATTCCTTGACGATGCTGATGTGACGAACCTCTTCGCCGTCGCCTTCGATCCGCACGCGATAGACGGGTGAGGGCAAAGGATAGTTGCGCAATCGTTCAGCCCATTCGATGACGATGACGGCGCGCTCGTCCGAGAGCAGTTCGTCGAGGTCAACTGCGTAGGCGGCGGATACGCCGTCGCTCAGGCGATACAGGTCGAGATGGTAGAGCGTGAGGCGCGCGTCGTAACGATTGACGAGGGTGAAGGAGGGGCTGGTCACGTCGTTGAAATCCAGACCGAGCGCGCCGCCCAGACCCTTCACGAAAATCGTCTTGCCCGCGCCGAGCGCGCCGTCGAGCAGGATGATTTCGCCGCCTTGCAGATGTTCGCCGATCCACTGCCCGAGCTGGAACGTGTCCGCCAGTTTGTGTGATGTCCACTCGCCGGTCGGGTCGAAATTTGAAGCTGAACCGGAATTGAGAGTAGTTGTCACGGTTGTTCACCCTCGGGGTCGAGCGCGCGGATGGCCGCGCCCAGATGACGGCTGATGTCGGA
>DASPJG010000486.1:0-9912 GCA_035628755.1 Pyrinomonadaceae bacterium | reverse complement strand
GCGCGAGCGTCTCGCCGGGCTACTGGTCGGCGCGCGGCGACATCGAAGGGCACGACGGCGGGTGGTTACGCACGGGCGACATCGGCGAGATGGATGCCGCTGGCAACCTCTTCTTTAAGGGGCGAAAAAAAGATGTCATTGTCACGGCGGCGGGGCTGAATGTTTACCCCGAGGACATTGAGACCGCGTTGAATCGCCAGCCCGAAGTAATCGCTAGTTGCGTCATCGCCTGGGAGGGAACGCAGGGTTCCGAGCCGCTCGCCGTTCTCATACTGCGCGACGAACGAGCGCACGCTGAGACTGTGATCGAGCGCGTTAACCGCACCCTCGCCGAGCATCAGCGCATACGCCGCTGGTTCGTCTGGTCGGAGCCTGATTTCCCCCACACCTCCACACACAAAGTGCTCAAACGCGAAGTCGCGGCGACCGTCTTGGAAAAGATGAACGCGCAGGGCGAAAACGCGCAAGGCGGAGCGCGTGACGAACAGCCGGGCGAACGTGGCTCCGATCTCGCGTCACACTCCTTCATCGTTGCGGAAGCCGCCCGCCTGAGCGGCAGCGAGCCGGTGCGCCTCGACCCTGCGGCGAATTTAACGACGGATTTGAAACTCGATTCGCTAGGGCGCGTCGAATTGTTGAGCGCGCTCGAAGACCGCTACCAGATAGAGATCGATGAAACTGCTTTCACCGCGGCGACGACCGTCGGCGATCTAGAGAAGCTGGTGCGTGGTGAGTTGCCGGAAGAGGCGCGGCACGTCGCGCCATACCCCTACCCCCGCTGGACGCGCACAACTCCGCTGAGATGGCTGCGCGGGCTTCTCTTCTACACAGTGGTTCTGCCGATCACGCGTGTCATGAGCCGGATGCGCGTCGAAGGGTCTGAACGTCTCGACGAACTGACAGGCCCAGCACTGTTCGTCGCCAATCACGTCACCCTCGCCGACCATGCGCTGATTCTCGCGGCTTTGCCTGCACACCTGCGCCGCCGCTTAGCGATTGCGATGGAAGGCGAACGCTTGCGCGGCTGGCTCCGGCCACCTGAAGGCACAGGTTTCTTCACCCGCCTGCGACTGCTCGTGCAGTACGCGTTAGTCACAACTTTTTTCTACGTCTTTCCGCTTCCCAAGCGGAGCGGCTTTCGCCGCAGTTTCGCTTACGCGGGCGCGTGCGTCGAACGTGGCGAGAGCGTGCTCGTCTTCCCGGAAGGCGAACGCGCCGCCCGCGGCCAGATGCGGATGAGTCCGTTCAGGACGGGCATCGGGGTGTTGGCTCAGGAACTGGGAGTGCCCGTCGTGCCGGTGAAGTTGCACGGCCTGTACGAACTCAAACGACGACGGCAGTACTTCGCATCGCCCGGTCAAGTCGCAGTCGTGTTCGGTGAACCCGTTACATTTGATGCTGGCGTCGAGGCCGCGCAGATCGCTGCGGAATTGGAGCGTCGCGTCGCCCGGCTCTGATGCCGCCCGCGCCCGCGCAGTGCCGACGCTTGCCGCATAGCGGAAGGCGCGCGAAGAACTTTCGCGCTCGACAATAATCTTTGCCGCGCGAACCTCTTCTCCCTTCTGCCTGTCCCGGCGTCCTCACGACTCTTTACTTTTCACCACGCGCGAAGGCACGCAACTCTTCGCGCAGCGCGGCAATCTCCGCCTCCAATCTCTCTATCTGGCTGGCGCCGGCCACCTCTGCCTCCGCGTTCGCCGCGTCTCTTCCCACGAAGAAGGTGGCGAGCGTCGCCGTCACGTAGCCGAAGACTGCGAAGGCGTAGACGGCTAATGCGAAGCAGAGCACACGCCCCTCGGTTGTCCTCGGGAAGTAATCCGAACCCATCGTCGTCATCACCATCGCTGTCCACCACAACGCCTCGCCATAAGACTCGAAGCCTTGCCCTTCAGGCAGTTCATTCTCGAAAGCGTACATGCCGGCGGCTCCCGACAGGGCGACGATGACTGTCAGAGCGACGACGTATCCGAAGCCACGACGACGCATCGTCGCGCCGAGCGCGCGCATGCCACGGTTGAGAGAACTGACGACGCGGAACAACCGCAACCCGCGCACGGCGCGTGCCGCGCGCAAGACGCGCACGACGCGGAAGACACGAAAGACGCGCAACGCCGGAACGGCGAGCGCGAGCGCAGTCAGCCAGTTTGCTTTCAGGTAGTCGGACTTGTCAGGGGCAAGCGCAAGTTTTAGCGTGAAGTCCAGAATGAAGACGACCCAGATAATCGTCCCGGCAACTTCGAGCGGTGGCGAGAGGCCGCGCGTGAACTCCAGAATGAGCAGCGCGAGCCAGAGGAAGCCGAGCACGAGCATCGGCATCTCCAGCCAGTCTTCGAGGCGGGCGAGCAGTTCGCGTCGCTCGGCGTCGAGCAGCGTTCGTTCGGGTGGGCGGCCTGCCTCCTGCTTCATTTGTAGTCCGAAGCGCCCGGTGCCGTCACTGTCGTGTCTCTCATAACTTCGCCTCCTTTTGCTAGCCTCGGGCGGGTAAGTTGATGATGGGGTTGCCCGGACATCCATTCTCCGCAAGAGGACAAAACGAAGCATAAACCGTAAAGCCGCCTCATGTGAAAATATTTAACGGAACTAACAGCTTTACTATGGATGGGATGACTTCAAGTGACGACCGGCGGTCGTGTTGCTGAGACAGGCGGCTACCGCTTCCACCTCCATATGGAGCGGGAACGTGATAACCCGTGAATGCCGACGCCTAACGCTGGAGATAAGCCGCCGCGCCCTACTCTTTCACGGCTAATACTAAATCCTGATAACTCAGGTAATGGTCGCGCCCGCACCACGAACCATAATCGAGATGCAATATCCTCAATCCCAACTTTTCATAGAGACCAATCACCCAAGCCTCTTCGAACGCAATCGCCTCTTCCGGCACGTCCGTCGAGACGGCGCGATACCCGTCGAACTCGTACTTGAAATCGAGAGCGCCTTTGCCCATTGCGGTGTGGCGTAAAGATTCCTCGTTTAGCAGGAAGTAGGAGATCATGCACCGCCCGCCCGGCTCCAGCATGCGCGAGACTTCCCGCAGGTAGTTCTCCAAGTCGTCGGGCAGCATATGGGTGAAGACCGAGCCGAGTACGATGAAGCTGAAAGACGAGTCGGGAAAAGGAAAGCGATACCTCGCCGCACTGTGTGTCCCCTGTGGGTTATACAGTTTGTTGTAAACGTCTATCTGTTGAAAGCGGAAGTTCGGGAAGCGAGGCGTGATCCGCGCACGACACCACTCGACGCCGCGCTCCGCGATGTCCACGCCTTCGTATCTTGCATTCCTGTCGAGATACCGGGTCAGGGGCACGGTCTTGCGCCCCGTGCCGCAGCCGATGTCGAGCATCCGTTCGTCGGGACGGAGCTTGCATCGTTCGCGGTAGATCGTAAGGAACTCTTCGCCGTTGGCTTTGAACTCTACTAGACCGGGCGGGCCGTCGTACATGAGTGCGACCGGGGGGACGAGCGGGGCGAGTGAACCGAACAGACGTTTTCGCTGGAGGGCTTCGTGGACAGTCTTGATCTTTTGCTTCAGCGGAAGTGGGACGAGGCTTTTCAGCAAGCTCATCGTGTGTCTCCGCTCTCGTGAGAGACGGACGCCGGGCTTGAGTTGAGGACGAAGCGCGGCGGTAAGCGCACGAGAGGACGCGCTCCGATGCCGCCGCCATCATATCCCTTTAGCCCTTCGTGTCAAGAGACACAACTGGAAATCATTAATGATCAGGCGTCGCCCGATTACCGGAGAAGGTTGGCCGAACTGAAGAATGGACTATAGCTCACAGGTAATTCCTGCAACAGAGCCTCCGAGCGCAGGTGAACCAAGCCCCAATTGTGGTGTGCTGCGGCGTTGTTCAGGTTCAGCCGGATCGCCTGCTTGAGTGCCCTGGCCACCTCGTCGCAACTTTGTCCTCGCGCGACGCGCCACGAGATACTGTTTGTAGTGCTCGAACCGTTCGAGGATGTGGCTGACGTAATTGACCGGCTCCAAGCCCCGGCAAAAGCCGAACTTGACCACCGGGTCGGTCGAGTATTGCTGTGTGGACTTCTGCAAGAGCCAGTAAGAAACGTCGTCCCACTTCTTCGGGTCGCCGCCGTACTTTTCGGTCAGACGCTGCGCGTCTTCGACGTGCCCCGCGCCCGTGTTGTATGAGGCAAGAATGAACTTCAGACGCTCGCCGTCGTCGGGGATGCGCTCCGTCCAGTAGTCTGTCAGCCACTTCAGAAATTTACACGCCCCCTGTACGTTATCCTCCGGGTCTAGCGGGTTGCGCACGCCGAACTCACGCGCGGTCGGCGGCATGAGTTGGAGCAGGCCGGTCGCACCCGCCCACGAGCGCGCGTCCGGCTTAAATCTCGACTCTTGATAAGTCTGTGCAGCCAGCAGCCGCCAGTCCCAGCCCACCGTCGCCGCGTGCCGCTTGAGTATTTCGTCATACGGGCAGAGCCTGCCGGTCGAGGAGGTCAGATACTCACTCGCAACGCGCTCGACGTGCGAGCGGCGGTCGACGAAATATTTTTTGTAGAGCCGGTCGAAGAGCGAGTTGTTCTTGTGTTGCTTGTCTTCGATCCACTCGTTGAGCGCGCCGAGCAGTTCGGGCGAGTTCCGCCGGACAGCCCACGCGACGCTGTGCGTGCGTCCGACGACCGGGCGCACGCGCAAATTTTTAAACTCCGCCTCTTTGAGTTCGGCGAGGTTCGACTGCATGACGGTGAACTCGACTTCGCCGCGCGCCACCTTCTGCGCCAGCGCCTCATCCTGCATCTCCCCGCTCGTCTCGATCACATGGATGTCGCCCGAAACTTCATCGGCCAGTTCGACGAGGGTGCGCCGGTAGGCAGACCTTTCCGGCAGATGCACGGTCTCGCCCCTGAGTTGCGCTGGCTGACTGATGAGCCGCGCCTGTATGTCCACTTCGGGGAGCGGGTTGGCGGGGCCGGGCTCCAACGCCTTCTCCGTCCCGCTGCCTGCCGCGTCGGGCGAAGACTCTTGTTGCACAAGCGCGGGTTCGGTGCGATAGAGTGCGCGCGTGAAGGCGGCGTGCGCTTCGTTTTCAGCCGTGGGGACGAGGCGCGAGGCGACGAGGTCGCCCTCGCCGCTGTTCAGCAGGGGCAGCAGGCTCTTTCGATCCGTCACCACGATCATCTTTAGCGCGACGCCCATGTCGCGTGCGAACGCTTGCAGCAACTCGTACTCGTAGCCGAGCGGCTCGCCGCGATAGATGAAGTAGGTGGTGGAGTTGTATGGCGCGAGGACGACCAGCGTGCCGCGCTCGCGTATCTGAGCCAGATCGCGCGCCACGGCGGGTTGTGTCATCGGCACGTTCTCACGCCTGTCAATCTGATCTACGGCTTCGAGCGACTGTGGTGAACGCAGTCGCTTGCACGCCGGAACTGACGAAAGCAGCAGTGTCAGAACCAAGAGCGCAGAGAGTTTAGACGAGATGCTCATGCTTATACGCCGAGTGTGCGGGGGTAACTAAAAAGTCAGGAACTTTTACTGCTCGGCGCATTTGTAAGTCAAGTTTCAGGCGTGGGCGTTATCTTATTTGGCAGGGCTGCATAAATCATTGCAGAGCGTTGAAGGTAACGAATATTGAGATACTGCACGCGCCTCAACTTACTACCTGATGGCAGTATCTCTTCGTCTTGCGATGAGGTGGCTGACCGGGGAGATTATCCGATCAGCCACCTGCTTCGACTTGGCGGAAGGCAGTTATTTGCCGGTGGGGTTGGCGGCTAATTTGACGGTCTTGGGGTCAACCGTTATCTCCTGCAAACGTTTGGCTACGTCGGGCGTGAGGGATTCCTGATAGCGTCCGCCCAGATATTTAGCCAAAAACTTCTCGGTCAATGCCAGCATCGCCATCCTGTTGACGGGGCGCGCGAAGCCATGACCCTCGTCGGGTGCGACGACGTACTCGACCGGGAATCCCCTGTCGCGCAAGGCGATCACGATCTGGTCGGCTTCGCGTTTATTCACACGCGGGTCGTTCGCTCCCTGCACGACGAGCAGCGGGGTCTTAATCTTACCGGCGTGCGTCAGCGGCGACTGCCGTATGAGCTGCGCTTTCCCTTCCGCAGTGGTCGGGTCACCCATTCGCTTGTGGAACCTGATGCGCTCGGCCTCCCAGTAAGCCGGGATGGCTTCGAGCAGTGTAATCAGGTTGGACGGGGCGACAATCGCCACCGCCGCCGCGTAGAGGTCTGGCGTGGAGGTGACGCCCGCCAGCGTCGCATAGCCGCCGTAAGAAGCTCCCATGATGGCGATGCGCTTGGGATCACTGATGCCCTGACTAATCAGATACTTCGCGCCCCATGTCAGGTCGTCCTGCATCTTGTCGCCCCACTGCCCGTTACCGGCGTCCAGAAACTTCTTGCCGTAGCCCGTCGAGCCGCGAAAGTTCGGACTGAGCACGGCGTAGCCACGGTTCGTTAAGAACTGCGACATGGAGTCGTAACCCCAACGGTCGCGCGACCAGGGCCCTCCGTGTGGCAGGATAATGGTCGGAAGATTCTTCGGGGCAAGTCCTTTCGGCAGCGCGAGGTAAGCGGGAATCTCCAGCCCGTCGGAAGATTTGTAGCGAACCGGTTTTTGTTCGGTGAGATATGCGCGCGGCAGCTTTTCGCGGATACGGTATTGCAATTCCAACTTCTTCGACTTGCGGTCAAAGAGATACTTCTCCCCCGGCTCCGTGTCGCTGGTAGCCGAAATGAGCCAGGTCATCTCGTCAGTGGTGGACGAGTCAAAGCTGATTTCCCGGTTCGGCAACTTCTTCTGCAAAAACTTGTAATCTTCCGCGAAAGCCTTGTCCTTGATATAGAGCCGCTGGCGGTCGTCAGTGTAGCCCGTGAAGAGCAGCTCGCCGGTCATGTCCGAGAAGGCTGCGCCCTCCAAGTCCACACGGCGCATGGGATCGGATTCGACGACTTCCTCTGTGCCTGTTTGGGGGTCGAACAAGACGAGCCTCGCCAGGTCCACGCCTGCGCCTTTATTGGAAATCATGTAGACGCGGCGATTGTCTTTGTTGAAGCGAGCCAGGCCGCAAGTCTCGAAGACGCTGCACGAATAGACTTTCGTGAACTTGCCTTCGGCGTCCACTCTGAGGATTTCCTTATCGCCGCTTCTGGTCGAGCGCGTGGCGAGACGCAACTGGTCTTTATTGTCGAATAGCCAGTCCGTCAGCCGTTCCGTGTTCTGGCGAACGAGGGTGCGCTCTCCGGTAGAGATTTTGACTTTGTAAAGGTCGTGCCAGGCCGGGTCGCGGTCATTTATGCCGATGTAGACCGCATCCGGCTCGGCGCGCGGCACGTTGTAAAGCAGGGTTCTGACCTTCTCTGAATTGGTGAGATTTCGCGCGACGGGGACTTCCGCTCCGCTCGGCGGTTGCTCGTTGGGGTTGACGGCGTAGAGGTTGAAATTCTCGTCGCCCCCTTGATCGTTAACGAACAAAATAAACTTGCCGTCACGACTCCAAAAGAAATTTCTGACCGGGCGTCTAGGCTCATTGGTCAGCAGGCGCGCGTTGGCAAACGGCTCATCCGCGCGTTTGACCCAAATGTTCAACGTGTCCTGATGGGGCTTGAGGAAGGCGATAAACTTGCCGTCGGGAGAAATCTGCGCTCTGGCGATCTCCGGGTTGCCGAACAATATTTCACGGTCAATCACCGGCGGCAAATTGTTTTGCGCCAGCGCGGGCGAGCCGAGCAGAAAAACGAACGACAGCGCGCAAAGTAAAAATCTAGAGGTCAAAGATGTACGAGGGGGTTTAATCATATCTCGATAAGCTCCTGTTAGATGTCTGTAGTCAGTGCTGGCCGACCCTGCGATAGATACAGCTGCAAAGACATAAACGTGCGGGAGGGCGAAAGTATTAACATCAGGCGTTAAAAGAATAGCGGCTGGACAACTAATAAAAGAATAAAAAGAGTAAGGCTTAAAGATTTCACACCCCTGCATGATCTCTGTAGGTATAGAGATATTAATGCGATACCAAGAGTCCGATAATATCTGTAACTTAGTCGGCAGGAGGGCTTGAGAGATGAGCGTGGTCATGCATTGATGGCACGTCCGCGTGCGCGCGCTTGTTATGTGCCTCAACTCTCAACCGTTATCGTCTCGACATTGTTGTCCGTCTCCAGATTGATCAGCAGGTAGTGCGGGTCGATGCCGGCGCGGGCGGGCTTGCGCGGCACTGTCACCGTGATTGTCTGCTCGCCGGAGCGGATGCGATGCATCCTTACGTAGAGCGGCGCGCTCGACTCCGCTCTGCCCTCTTCGGCGGGGGCGAATACTCCAATCTCCACCCACTCGTCCATCGGCACCTCGGTCTCGACGCCCGCGCTATCGGCCACCACTTTGCGCGCACGTAGGTGGAGCGTCACCTGCCAGATGCCTTCTCCGGTCTGCTTCGTCGTGGCTCGCTCGGTCTCAAGTTCCCAGAAGGTGTTCACCTCGAACAGATCGTGCAGCAGGTATTGCAGCGAGTCCGGCGTCATCGCCTGTAACTCACGATACAGATCGAGCGTCGTCGCAAGGGGAGCCTCTGCCGGTCGGTGCTTCTCCAGCAGGCGACGCAACGCCCCGTTCACCTGCTCCTCGCCGATGTACTCGCTCAACGCGTACAGCGCAAAGGGTCCCTTGCGGTAGCTGAGGTATGGGTCGAGCCCCCGGAGCAACGGTTCACCTCGGCGGATCGGCGCGATTGGATGCGGCTGCCGCATGTAGCTCAGAAGAAGCCGTAGCTGCTCGACCCCTCTGGCGTTCTCCACCGCCTTCATCGCGTAATACCAGGCGAGACTCTCGGACATCACCGGGGCTCCCTCGACGTTCGCATACGGGACTGTCCACTGGTGAGCCATCTCGTGCGCCACTACCGCGAACGGGAAATCGAGGCTCCCCGGTTCGTCCTTCGGATGCCAGAGGGAGAACCCCTCCGCGTATGTGAGCATGCTGGCATCGGCGTGAATCCCCGTGCCCTCCCCGGGACGCTCGACGACGCTGATATGGCTATGCCGGTAGGAACCGAACTGCCTGGTGTAGTAGTCCAGAGAGGCCTGGATGCTCCGAACCATGCGGTCAAGGTGCGCCGTGTGCCCCGGGTGATGGAAGATACGAATCACGACGTTCTGCCCCGACCCTGCGGGATCACTCCAACGTGCTTCATGCACCGCGTAGTTGGCGGAGAAGAAGCCCCACTCGCTCCCAATCGGCTCGTCGGTCGAATAGTGGAAGTAACGGCGTCCCCCTTCCGTCCATGTCCGGCGCAACGCCCCCGGCGCAACGGCGACTTGCTTCTCGTGGGTACCTACCACCGCTTCGAAGGCGATCCCCCCGCCCCGATCCTTCCGCGCTTCGACATCGTAGAGAGAGGGGATCAGGGGGCGTGGGGCGAGCGCGTGCTCCCGCCGGTCGCTGGCGCTCGTGATCTCGCGACTTTTCTGGTAGCCGATGGCGGGCAGCCAGCCGTTAGTGAAGTAGGTGCCGTTCGCCACCACCGAGGCGTCGACTCCGCTCTCGCGGAAGCCATGTGGCTCGACGTGCACCTGAAAGTCGAGCCGCAGCGAGTCGCCGGGCCGGAGCGGCATCTCCAGCGCGTAGATACGGTGGCCTAGCTCCTCGTCGGCGAGCACGAGCGCGACCGTTCGGTCGAAGGCTACTGCTTTGGTCTCCACGTCCGAGACGGTAGCCACATGGACGGACTCGATTGCTGCCGCGCTGCGGTTCACGAGGTGATACGTGCCGCGGATGTCCACAGCCCGCCGCTCAGGATAGATCTCGATGTGCAGGTTGGTTGCCGTCAGCCGGGGTTGCGGGATACCCGCGTACTGTCCGTAACGTCGCTCGTACTCGGCGCGCCGCTCCACGATGTCGGAAGCGTTGAGGTACTCGTTCAGCACGTTGGTGTTGTAGAAGATGAA
>DASPJG010000485.1:0-3604 GCA_035628755.1 Pyrinomonadaceae bacterium | reverse complement strand
CAGGTGTGCGAAGCCGCGCCCTGACACGAGCGGGTTCGGGTCTTCGATGGGCGCGACGACGCGGCTGACGCCCGCCTTAATGAGCGCGATGGTGCAGGGCGGCGTGCGCCCCTGATGCGCGTGCGGTTCGAGCGAGACGTAGGCGGTCGCGCCGCGTGCGCGCTCCCCGGCCTGTTCGAGCGCGAGCGTCTCGGCGTGTTTGACGCCCTCGTACAAATAAAAGCCCTCGCCGACGATTTCGCCGCCGTCGCGCGCGATCACGCACCCGACGAGCGGGCTGGGGCTGACGCGACCCATGCCCCGCGCCGCCAGTTCGAGCGCGCGACGCATCAGACGCGCATCGGCCTCGCTCCGCACTTCCGCAGTTGAATTTATTGTTTCGGGTTGCAAAATTTGGTTTCAAGTCTCAAGTCCCAAGTCCCGGGTCTCAAGTTCTTCGTGGTTGAACTTGAGACTCGGGACTTGGAACTTGAGGCTTACTGAGACTCGAAAAGCCCGTCAACGTAATGCTCGGGGTTGAAGACGACGAGGTCATCAACCTTTTCGCCGATTCCGGCGTAGCGGATCGGGAGGCCGAGTTCTTTCGAGATGGCGACGGCGATGCCGCCTTTGGCCGTGCCGTCGAGTTTCGTCAGGACGATGCCGGTCACGCCCGCGACCTTCAAAAACTGCCGCGCCTGTTCCAGCCCGTTTTGCCCGGTCACGGCGTCAATCACGAGCAGCGTCTCGTGCGGCGCGCCTTCCACTTCGCGCCCCGCCACGCGCTTCATCTTTTCGAGTTCGGCCATCAGGTTCGACTTGTTGTGCAGCCGCCCTGCCGTATCAACGATGAGCACGTCGGAGTTGCGCGCTTTGGCCGCCTTGAGCGAATCGAAGAGGACGGCTGCCGGGTCGGTTCCCTGTTTCTGCTGGATGAGCGGCACGCCGGTGCGCTCGGCCCAGATGGCGAGCTGGTCGGAGGCGGCGGCGCGGAAGGTGTCGGCGGCGCAGATGAGCACGTCGTTGCCTTCGGCCTTGATGCGCTGCGCGAGTTTGCCGATGGTGGTCGTCTTGCCCACGCCGTTGACGCCGACGATCATCATCACGTAGGGCGAGATGTTTTCCGGCACGCTCGTCTCGGCGGCGACCCCGCGCTCCTCGGAGGCGCGCAGGATGGCGAGCAACTGATTTTTGATCGCGGCCTTGAGCGCGTCGATGTCGTTGATCTCTTTGCGCGTGATGCCGCGCCTTACCTTGTCGAGGATGTCGAGCGTCGTCGGCACGCCGATGTCGGCGGCGATCAGAGCCTCTTCGAGTTCGTCGAGCAGTTCGGCGTCAATTACTTTGCGCCCCTGAAAGACCGTGTCGATCTTCTCGGAGAGCGATTCGCGCGTGGCGGAGATGGCGTTTTTGAAACGCTTCTCAAACGTGCGTTCGAGCGCGGCCTCTTCCGCCTGCAACTCTTCCATCGAACGGTCGAGGCCGAGAATGGAGGTCGAGAAGGTGGAACGCGTCGGGACGGGTCGCTGTTGAGAGACGCCGGGCTTCGACGGTTCGGGAGTCGTGCGCGACGCGCCGCCCGTCGTGGTCGTCGGAACGGTGGCGGGGCGCGCGGCGGGCGCGGCATCAGCGTTTGTCGCGCCGATGGCCGTGTCTCCGCCGGTTCTGCCTTGCGGCGGGGGCGTCGGCGCGCCGCCCGTCACGGTCGGCTCAATCGGCGGCAAGGCGGGCGTCGGCGCGCTCGCGGTCTTGCCGGTCGCGGAGAGATTTGCGGGCGGTTCGGGTCGCGCCGCCGGATCGCCCTGCGCCGCGGGTTCTTTTTCGGCTGGCTTGAGCGGTTCGTTGAGCCCGAGCGTGATGTAGCGGTCTTCTTTTTTGCGTCGCCAGAATGCCATGTGATGAATGAGTGCCCTTGTTAAAAATTTCGTCGGATTGAAAGTCGCTGATTATAACTGCATCCGTCCTTGAGCGACAAAAGCCCGAAAGCCCGTGCCGGGCGAAAACGCCCGCACAGGCTTTCTTCTCCGACAGGACTTGCGCGCCGGTTAACGCTCCCAGAAAAACTTACCGCGCGGGCGCGCCTGCGGGTACACCTCGTCCATGTTGCGCGTGTCGTAGAGCACACCGTTCATCATCACGAAGCTGATCGTCTCGGAGTTTTGAATGTTGTCGAGCGGGTTCTTGTCCGTGATCATCAGGTCGGCGAGCTTTCCCGTCTCGATTGATCCGACTTCGCCTTCCAGCCCGAGATACTGCGCGCCGGAGAGCGTGGCGGCGCGCAGGGCTTCGAGCGGCGTAAGCCCGCCCTGTTGCAGCATCCAGAGTTCCCAGTGCGCGCCGAGTCCCTGCAACTGGCCGTGTGCGCCGAGTTGCGCGCGGCCTCCGGCGCGGACAATATCCCTGACCGTTTTCGCCAACTCGAAATGATAAAAGTCGTCGTCGGGCGACATGTTGCGGCGACGCGCGCGCCGGTCAACGGTCGAGCGGGGCGTGAAGCGCAGGAGTTTTTCGTTCTCCCAGACGTTCGTTTTCTGATACCAGTAGTTCTCGCCCCAGACGCCGCCGTAGCCGACGATGAGCGTGGGCGTGTAGCCGGAGCGGCTTTTCGCAAACAGCATGACGGCGTCTTTGTAGAGCGGCGCAATCGGGATGGCGTGCTCGATGCCGGTGTGGCCGTCGAGGATGTGCGTCATGTTGTAGAAATAGGTTGAGCCGCCTTCGGGGACGACCATCATCTTGAGTTCGCGCGCGGCCTGTATGATCTGCTGGCGTTGATTGCGGCGCGGCTGGTTGTAGCTCTTGACGGAGAACGCGCCGACCGCCTTGAGCCGCGCCAGATGCCCGCGCGCGTCTTCCAGATTGTTGACCGGAGCTTTCTCAGGGTTCTCCGCGCCGTAGACCGGGTAGCCGGTCGAGAAGATGCGCGGCCCGACCATCAAGCCCGCCTTGACCATCTCGGCCTGCGCAAAGACGGACTGCGTGGCAGCCGAAGGGTCGTGCGTCGTCGTCACGCCGTAGGCGAGGTTCGCCCAGTAAGGCCACTGCTTTTCGGGGATGATGTCGAGCGTGTTGTAGCCCATGTGCGCGTGGACATCTATGAGGCCGGGCGCGATGGTCTTGCCCGTCATGTCGATTCTGCGCGCGCCCGCAGGGATTTGGACACGCGCGCCGACGGCCTTGATGCGGTTGTCTTCCACGAGAATTGTGCCGCGCTCGATCACTTCGTCGCCCTTCAAGGTGATGATGCGCGCATTGGTGAGTGCGACGAGGCCGCGCGGGCGCGCCGACTCGAACTCAAAGCCGATCCTTGTCGCCTTCGGCTCGGCGGGCTTCTCGTCCTTCGCAAGTTGGCGGTTGATTTGTTCGAGCGACTGTTCGTAGAAATTCTCGCCGAGCGTCCACTGGACTGATGTGCTGTCGGGCGACCACGTCAGCCAGTCGCCGGAATTTTTCGAGATGGACTTGACGGGCAGGATGGTCTCCGTCGAGTTCATCTTGAGCGTCTTGCCCGTGCGCGGAAACGGCGCGAGGTAGAGTTTGTGCAGTTCCTTGAAGAAGACCCAGTTGTGATCCGGCGACGGGATGATCTCGGTGGCGAAGCGCGCCTCGACGTGCCGCTTGTAAT
>DASPJG010000484.1:0-8032 GCA_035628755.1 Pyrinomonadaceae bacterium | reverse complement strand
GATCAGACCCACAGATGGCGGTCGAACTTATCTTCAGGATGGCGTCCTGCCGGTTCAAAATCTTCGGGTCGGGCACTTCCTCGACCCGCATATCTCGCTTGCCGTACCAACATGTCGCTTTCATTTCAATTCCCCTTTTTCAACTTTCCGAGAAGTCACACGCGCCGCACTTTCAGGTGAGGCACACCGCGCCCTCAAGTTTCCAAACCTTTAACGCCCGGCGCCGTCCGCGGGAGGCTGAGCCGGTCTTTGCTCGGTCGCGCCCGTGCCGCGCACCGTGCCTTCCGAGAGAACGACCTCGCCCGTCTCGATCACCTGCTTGAAGCGGCGCAGGTCTGAATGCACCTGCAACTCAGGCTCTTCGCCGAAGAGTTTCGCCACGGCCACGCCCAAACGGCCACCCGGCGGGTCGTAATCAATCTCCACATGGACAATCGTGCCGCGCCCGCCCGGCGCACGCTCGAAACGCACCGAGCCACGGTTGTACACGTCCGCGCCTTCGAGCGAACGCCACGCGATCAACTCGTTCGGGCGATCCTCCGTGATCTCTGCATCCCACTCGACGGTCGTGCCCGCCGGGGCTGTCGCCACCCAGTGCGAACGCCCTTCGCCCGTCACCCGGACGGATTCGAGGTGGTGCATGAAGCGCGGCAAATTCTCGAAGTCGCGCCAGAATTGATACAACTCTTCGGGCGTGCTGTTGATGATGATGCTCTTGTTCACGCGATTGCTTTTCTCCCCGGCGTTCGTGGGATTGCTCAGGCTGAGTTGCCGCGAGCAGACCACGTCCAGAGCCGTCACGGTCAACACGTTCGCCGTGGCGAAGGCGAGCCGCCCCTTGCTCGCATCGGGCGAGGCGAAGGCCGCGCCCAGACAGGCGAGGTCAATCGCGTCGCCGACGACCCTCGACCACACCGTCCCCGCCGAACGCCCGTTCTGCGAGAGGATGGCGACGCCGTGCGCGATCTCGCGCAAGCCGAGCAGGCGAATCAACAGGCGGTTGCTGCTGTCGCCACGGACGCCCACGATCTTCGCAATGCCGCTGGGGGCAGCCACTTCCGCCAGCCCCAACCCGATGCTGAACCAGCCCAGACCGCGCGCCAACTCCTCGCCGTTTTTCTTCGACGCGCCCAACTCGCGCCCGTTCCTTCCCTGAATGCCGCTCTCCGTCGCAATCGTCATTGCCGGTGTGTCCTGACCGCCGCTCGAACGAGACGGCGATGCCTGCCCGCCCTGTTGTTTCGTCCCTTGTGATTGTCGCTTTGTTCCCGTCGCCATGATCCGAATACCCCCTCAGTCAATTGATTGCTCCGCCGCCCTCCGCCCGAAAAGCGTCTCGCGCAGCGCATACGTTTTTAATTGCTCAACTCACGCCCGCCGGTTTGCGCCAGAGTCCCACTGCACTCTTACCGCGAACTTTAAGGGACGCAAAAATAAAGGGACGAAGCCCCCGAATGATGGAGGTTTCATCCCTTTCAAACCGTGTCTTAACCTGTCGCGCCGCAAGCGTGCAGTTGTCTCCCCTGCCCGCCCGCTTCTCTAATCGCCGCCCGCTTGCCGTCAACCCCCTTTGCGCACCCCATGCAACTCTCCAAGCCCGCGCAAGGCCGACCCGCGCAACGGCCATCTCAACCGGACAACATTATTCGAGACAGGAACATGCCCGCCCCCGTGGGGAACTGCCATTCCCTGCTGCTGACCGCGCCCGCGCACCAAAACTGTTTCTACGGCTTTAGAACCGCACCTTAGCGTGAAACCCGCTTCCGGGTCTGTACTATAAGGGACATAATTTGCGTTAAATTTGTTGATCTCGTTGAGATTTGATTATCCCCCGCACGCGCCCCGAAGCCCCGCGAAAGCGAACCACAAGCCCCGTTCGCGCATCGCACACAACACGGCGACGCTTGAACGTCCGCCCCCGCATCGTCATACTCTCCCCGGTGCAAAAATTATTTGAGTCCCGAATCTGGAGACACCGATGAGAAAAAGTTTTTTCCGGCACGGCTTCGCGCCCGTCGCACTTCTATTGACACTCTCCGCTGCGGTCGTCGCGCAATCGGGCGCAACCCGCCCGCGCCGCGTCGACCCTTCGACCAACCCCGTGCCGCCCCCCACCGCGAGGCCGACCCCCACCGCCACGCAAGCGCGCACGGCGAGCACGCAGGCTCCAACTTCCGCTCCCGGCACAGGCGACACGGCGCGCGCCTACTCCTTGCTGCAACAGAAGCAGTACGAGGCGGCGGCGCGAGAGGCGCACGCGGCGGCGGCAGCCGACCCGAAGAACAGCGAGGCCTGGAAGATCGCCGGGTTCGCCCAGTTTTATTTGAATCAATTTAAAGAGGCCGCAGCCGACTTGCAGCGCGCCCTCGATCTGCAACGCGCCGCCAAAGAGGAAGACGCGCCGACCGTGGACGCCCTCGCGCAGTCGCTCGTGCGCTCCGACGAGTTCGAGCGCGCTTTGCCGCTGCTCACCGTCGCCACGTCGCGCGCGGGCGCGCCGCCCGACGCGACGCTCCTCTACTATCGCGGCCTCGCCGAATACCGGACGGGCAAACAGGCCGACGCCGAGCGTTCGTTCAACGCGGCGGTCAAGGCCGACCCGAAAAATTCCGCCTCGCTCTTTTACCTCGGTCGTCTCGCCTACGAGCGCAACCAGACCGATGCCGCCATCGCCGCGCTCAACCGCGCCACGCTCGCCGACCCGCGCTTCGCTGAAGCGTGGACGCTCCTGACCTATGCCTACCTGCGCCGCGCCGCTTCAGCCGCGAACGTGCCGGCGAAGGCCGACGCCGACTATCTGAACGCCGTGCGTTCCAGCGACTCGCTCCTGCGCGTGCGCCCGAACGACGAAACGGCGGCGGCCTTGAGCGGTCAGGCCTTGATCGGCGCGAAACAGTTTGCGCGCGCCGTCACGGTGCTCGAACGCGCGGGCGCGAACCCGAACGCGGGAGGGCCGACGCTCTACCTGCTCGGCGTCGCCTACTCGCGCGCCAAGAACTTTCCCAAAGCCATCACCACCTTCGAGCGCGCCGCCGCCAAGACCGCCGACGATCCGAACATCTACCGCGAACTCGGCTACGCCTACGAAATCTCCAAGCAATACGGCAAAGCCCTCGCCGCCTACCAGAAAGGCGCGGAACTTCTGCCCGACGACGAAGATTTCCAACAGTCGCTCGAACGCGTCCGTCCGTTTGCGAAATAAGGGTTTCAGGTTTCAAGTTTCGAGTTTCAGGTCTGAGGTTTTTCGTGCTGTAACCTGAAACCTGAAACCTGAAACTTGAAACCTTACTCCGCAAGCGTTAGCATCCAGCCATGAACAAACCAGACATTTCTCGCTTTCGCCAAATCGTTACCTCGCGCGGGTTAAGGGTTATCGCCGTCGTCGCCTGCCTGTTCGCGGGCGGGCAGACGTTGCGTGCGGCGGAGTGGCATGGCATTGAGCCGCTGAAGTCGCGCCGCGTGGATGTCGAACGCGAACTCGGCCAACCCCTCCAACAGGAGATGAGCGCGACCAATTCGCTCAACTTCAAAGTTGCGGGCGGGCTGGTGACGATCACCTTCGTGGATGCGAAGTTTATCCAGACGAAAAAGCTCTCGCCGGGCGTGGAGGGCACGGTGCTGCTGATCGTCCTCCGTCACGAGAATTCTTCCGACACGCCGGAGTCGCTCGATCTGGTGAACAAGAGCAATTTCACGCGCGAAGAAAAAGAGGGCATGACCGTCTTCTACAACCAGAAGGACGGCATCACCTACACCTTCATCAACGGGCGACTCAAAACCACGCGCTACGCACCCGCCACCGAACAACTGCTGCGCGCGCAAAAAGGATAAGAGCGTGAATCGTGAATCGTGAATAGAAGAAGACAGGTCTTTATCTATTCACGATTCACGATTCACGATTCACGATTCTTTTATGTTGTACCGCCCACATCTGAATGCGGAATTAAGAGAGCGGCGCGAGGAGTTTGTGCGCTTCGAGGCGGCGTGGGGCGAAGCGGTTGGAACTTATGCCCGGCGTTTGCGTGAACTCGGCGGGCGCACGTCCGTGGAGATCAGAGATGCAGCGGAGCGTGCGATTGCGGCGGGTGCGGCGCGGGCGGCGGGCGCGTTGCCAACCGCAGAACTCGAACGCGAGGGCGCGTTCGTCGTCACGTTCGGAGAACGCTGGCATTCGCACGAAGAGGCGCGGCGCTGGGCTTTGGAAGTGTTGCGGGGGCGCGTGACGTGCGCGGCGGACGGCAGCCAGATTTTGCCGGGACGTGAAATCAGTCTGCCGGTGGCGGCGGTGCAGGCCGCGTGGTTCGAGAACCCGCACACAGCGAACGGGCAGGACAGTTATCGCAAGGAGTCGAAGTTCGCGCTCATCACGCCGGAAGAATTGTTGGAGGCGGAGGGCGGGGCGGCGACGGCGGCAGACCTCGTCGGCCTGCGCCGCTTCGAGTTGGAGATGGCCGCGCTCTCGGAGTTTCTCGAACGCCGTCGCGGCTGGCGCGCACGCGGCGAGCGCACGCCCGTCGCCTTCTTCGACGGCACGCTCCTGCTCTCCACGACGCGCACGCGCACCCAGACCATCGCGCCCGTCTTCTCGCAGGGCTACGCCAAAACGATTGCCGAGGCCGTCGAACTCTCGCGCGAGACGGAAGTGCCGCTCGTCGGCTACATAGATCAATCTTACGCGCGCGACATCGTGCGCCTGCTCGATCTGCTCTCCGCCGAAGCGACGCCCGCCGCCACAGTCTTCGACGCGCGCCTGCTCTCGGCCACGAACGAAGCCTTCGCCAACCCGCTCTTCGCCGCGTGGGGCGACCGCACGATCTTCTGCGACTGCGTGCGCGAGGGGCTGACGCCCGATTTCGAGGACGCGCAGGGCAATGCGCTCGTCGGCTTTGTCTATTTACAGACGACGGGCGAGGGCGCGCCCGCACGCCTCGACATCCCCACGTGGGTTTACAGGGAGGGGTTGCTGGATGAGGTCGTCAACACCGTGCGCGCAGAGTGCGTGGTGGGCAACGGTTATCCTTACGCGCTGGAGACGGCGGACGCCGCAGCCGTCATCACGGGTCACGACCGCGAACAATTTTTACGCGCGATGCAGGAGTTTGCCGCCGAACAGAATCTGGGCTTTCAGGTTTCGCGCAAACCCGTCAGCAAGGCGCGCCGCCGCTAGTCGTTCTAATGTTATAACGGTGTGAGATTTTATGAACCGCACGGACGAAGAGACACCCGGAGGGTTGAGCATCGGTGAGACGGTCGCTCTGAACTGCCCCGCGTGCGGCGCGGCGGCACGGCGCGCTAACGCGCACTTTTGCGCAACGTGCGGGCGCGGCTTGCGTGAGCGCGCCTACGCCCCGGCTGATTCGCTCCTTGCGTCTTATCATCAACAGCAGAACCGCCCGCCGGCGTTGTTCGCCCCGGCGGCTTCCGTTGGCGTGTCCATCCACAGCACGGCGCGGCGGCGCGTGTTCGACAACGATGGCAACACCTCTGCGGCCATCGCGCTTGTGCTGGTCTTCTCCGCGCTCGTGCCTTTCATCGGCATCCTGTTCTGCCCGCTCGCCGTGTTTGCCGGTGGCCTCGGCCTCTTCGAGGCATGGCTCGTGCCGCGCGTGGGCGGTGCGCGGCTCGCCGCCTGTTGCGTCGGCTCCGGCTTCCTGATCGGGGGCGCGCAGGTCTTACTTTTTCAACTCGTCTAAAGTCGCCCGTCATCAGTCGTCCGTTGTCAGTTGCATGTGATCATCGTGCGAGCTTTTAAAGATGGAATTGAACGACTGGCCGGAGACAAAGAACAACTGATAACTGGCGGCGAGCTACGAACAGATTTCTCAATGACCAAGATCGCTAAAATCGTCAAATCGAATTCACACGTTGATTACATCGGGCGCGTGATTGATCGTCTCGATGCGGACGCGCCGCCGGGGGCGGAGGATTACGGCTTCGCGCAGTTCGTGTCGCTGCCGGTCGCGGATAATTTTGAAGTCGTCGGCGTCGTCTACGATACGCAGTTGGTCAACCCTGAATACGGGCAGTTCGGGCCGCGCCTGTCGCCCGCCGCCGACCTCGCCATCCTGAGCCCTGACTATTTGAACGAGCAGGGCGTGCTCGTCGGGATTTTATTGCTCGGCTGGCGCGCGGGCGACGTGCGGCGCATGGGCGTGCCGCGCCGCGTGATTCCGGTCGGGCAGGATGTGTACCATCTGGACGAGGCGCAAGTCGGCGGGTTTCATCGCGACGGCGAAGGGCGCGTCGGGCTGCATTACTATTCTCAGATCGTGGCGCACGCCGGGGCGTTCGCCGTGCCGCTCATCGAAGCGATCCTGGAACAACTCGAAACGGTCTGCACGCCGGAGGAGCGGCAGCGTTTTTGCGTGCTCAAAAGATCGCTCGCATGGCAACGCACGCTCGGCGGCATGCGTCTCTAACAGAGCAAACTAAGGGGAAGAAATCTCACGGAGAAGGGAAACACCTATATGAAAATAAAATATCAAACGTTGCTTATCGCGGCCTTGCTGTTGTCGAGTTCACTTACGGGCGGCGGCGCATTCGCGCAGCGCGCGCGCACCGTCAGCGACCCGTCGGACGCGAAGAAGCCCGCGCCCGCCGCGACGGCCACCGCCAACGCACCCACGCCGCAGGGCGTGAAAGCCAAATACGAGGGCGGCCTCTTCGGGTATAACAAAAAACAGACCGGCACGCTCAACTTCGACGACGAGAGCAGCCGCCTCGTCTTCCGCGATAAGGAGCAGAAGGAATACATCTCTATTCCTTACAAGTCTATCGCCGCCGCCTACGCCGATACGAAATCGCTTCGCCCGACGGCGGCCACCGTCATCGGCAGCGCAAGCATCTACACGCTGCCCGCGCTGCTGTTCAAAAAGAAATATCGCTACCTGACGATGCAGTTCAACGACCCCGACACGCAGGTGAACGGCGTCACCAGTTTCAAGCTGGACAACAAAGAGATGCTGGCCTCCATCCTCGAAGCGGTCGCGCGCAAAGCCGAACTCACGCCGCGCGGCGAAGCCTACGTTCGTCTGAACAAACCGAAGGTCGAGGATCAGAACAAGTAAGACGAAGAAACCGGCGGGAGCAAAGTGATAAAGGAAAAAGCCGCCAGCGACACACGCGCTCGCGCGAACCCCGCAACGCTTCTCACGGCAAGACACTGAAAGGGCGACGGAATAATTTCCGTCGCCCTTTCGTCATCCGGCGTCGATCTCTTGAGACACGCTCAGTGCTCGCGCGTCGCGCCTTCAGGCAGCGCGCCCTGATAAATCTCCGCGCCCGTCGAGACGAACTCCGCCGCCTTCTCGCGCATCCCGGCGGCGAGCGCGGCAGACTCTTCGAGGTCTTTGCGCGCCGCGAAGTCGCGCACCTCCTGCGTGATCTTCATCGAGCAAAAGTGCGGGCCGCACATCGAGCAGAAGTGGGCGAGCTTCGCGCCCTCCTGCGGCAGCGTCTCGTCGTGATACTCGCGCGCCACTTCGGGGTCGAGCGAGAGGTTGAACTGATCCTCCCAGCGAAACTCGAAGCGCGCTTTCGACAAGGCATTGTCACGCAGTTGCGCGCCGGGATGCCCCTTCGCCAGATCGGCGGCGTGCGCCGCGATCTTGTAGGCGATGACGCCCTCTTTCACGTCCTTCTTGTCGGGCAGTCCCAGGTGCTCTTTCGGCGTGACGTAGCAGAGCATCGCGGTTCCGAACCAGCCGATCATAGCCGCGCCGATGGCCGACGTGATGTGGTCGTAGCCGGGCGCGATGTCGGTCGTCAGAGGCCCGAGCGTGTAGAACGGCGCTTCCTGACAGACTTCGAGTTGGCGATCCACGTTCTCTTTGACCAAGTGCATCGGCACGTGGCCCGGCCCTTCGATCATCACCTGGCAGTCGTACTCCCAGGCGATCTTCGTCAACTCGCCGAGCGTGTCGAGTTCGGCGAACTGGGCCTCGTCGTTCGCGTCGGCGATTGAGCCGGGGCGCAGGCCGTCGCCCAGAGAGAACGACACGTCGTAGGCCGCCATGATCTCGCAGATGTCGCG
>DASPJG010000483.1:0-2206 GCA_035628755.1 Pyrinomonadaceae bacterium | reverse complement strand
AACGACGGAGAGGACTGAGCCGCCGACGGAGAAAGGCAGAACCACGTCCCACAGGTGAGCGAAAAGTTGGTGCCAGTAGGCACCGGTCAGCAGGCGCGGGTGGCTGAGCAGTTCGAGCGCGCCTTCGGGCAGGGAGACGGGGCGGCCAAGCAGCAGCGCGCCGACGGCGTAGGAGGCGACGGTGATGGGGACGAGCGTGAGGAACGGGTTGTTGATGAACGTGCCCGTGTAGATCGCGATCTTGTTGAAGCGGAAGGCGAAGGCCGCGACCGTGGCCATGATCGTGTGCAGCCCGAGGAAGGGCGAAAACGCGATGAAGACGCCGACCGAGAAAGCGAGCGCCGTCCGCTCGGGCGGGTCGTCAACCGCGAGCAGACGGCGGAAGGCTGCGCGAAACATCAAAAGCCGGAAACGGTAAGCCGTGGCGGGTGACGGTAAAGAGAGGCCGCCGACCCTTCTTTCCCGTCACCCGCCACGGCTTACTTGTCACGCTCACTTGAAGCTGTTGAGCGCGGCCGTCTCGTCGTCGTAAACGTCGAAGACGGTGTGGAGCTTGGTGATCGTCATCAGGTCTTGAATCTTCTGCGAGAGGTTGAGGAGCTTGAGCTGCCCGCCCTCGCGGTTGATCGTCGTGAAGCTGGAGACCAGCTCGCCGATCCCGGACGAGTCGACGTAGGAGACCTTGCCAAGGTTCAGGAGAATCTTCTTCTTGCCCTCCTCGATCAGCCGCTTGATGGCCGAGCGCAGCGCCACGCTCCCCTCGCCGATCGTGATCTTGCCGCCGAGATCAAGCACGGTCACGTCGCCGGCCTGCCGCTCGCTGATGTTCAGTTCAGCCATTACAAAAATCTCCTTCTAAAAATTGTCCGCCGTCAGTTGTCAGTCGTCAGTTGTACGTGATCCACAGGGCTGTTGCAAGAATCGCGGCGTGTCAGTCAAACACACAACGGACAACTGACCACGGACAACCGACGCTTCTTTATTTCTTCTTCGTCATGCGGACGACCGTCCCGCCCGCCGGGTGCGGCTCCCACTCGACCGTGTCCATGAAGGAACGCATGAAGAGGATGCCGCGGCCCGAAATCTTCAGCAGGTTCTCGGCGGCCGTGGGGTCGGAGACCGACGACGGGTCGAACCCCGCGCCCTCGTCGCGCACCGTGACGACGATGTGATCGCCCGCGTCCTCGAACACGACCTCGACCTGCTTCGACTCGTCCTGCTTGTTCCCGTGCAGGACGGCGTTCGTCACCGACTCGCGCACGGCCATGTCGAGGCCGAAGGCCGCCTCCTCGCTCAAGTTGAGACGCTGCGCCAAGCCTGCGGCCGCCTCCGCCGCCTCGGCTATCGACTCGATGCGGCTCGGCAGTTTTAGTTGAAGCTTCTCGTCGGTCACGTTGGCAGCAGGACGCGTGCACGAGGGCACACGCGCGTCGCGGGGGTGGCCGTCTTCCGAACTGTGTTGCTGACCTAAAGCCTGCACGATGTAACACGCCCGCCGCGCGACTGTCAAGACGGGTGAAAAGCCGTGACGGGTGACGGGCGGCGGGTGACAGGAGAAGAATCGTGAGCGGCGAACCGCGACGGGTGATAGGAGAAAACTTCTTTCTTTACTGTCACCTGTCACCTGTCACGGTTCACGTCTTTTCTTTATCATTGGGCCGTGAGGATCAGCCCGGCGAAACTTTTGCGCGGCCGCGTGCGCGTGCCCGGCGACAAGTCGATCTCGCACCGCGCGGCGATGCTGGCGGCGATTGCCGGGGGCGGAGAGTCGCGCGTCTTCAACTTCTCGACGAGCGCCGACTGCGCCTCGACGCTCTCGTGCCTCGCCGCGCTCGGCGCAGACGTGCGGCGCGAGGGATCGTCGGTCGTCATCCGCGGCGACGCCGGCCTGCGCGCGACGCCCGCGCCGCTCGACTGCGGCAATTCCGGCACGACCATGCGGCTGCTCGCCGGCCTACTCGCGGGCCACGAATTCACGTCAACGCTCACCGGCGACGGCTCGCTCCGCTCGCGCCCGATGCGCCGCGTCATCGAGCCGCTTGAGTTGATGGGCGCGCGCGTCGAGTCGGACGGCGGCCGCGCGCCGCTCACCGTTCACGGGCGCGGCGAACTCGCGCCCGTCGCCTACGTGCCGCCCGTGCCGAGCGCGCAGGTGAAGTCGTGCGTGCTGCTCGCCGGCCTGGTCGCCGACGGCGCGACGACCGTG
>DASPJG010000482.1:0-3074 GCA_035628755.1 Pyrinomonadaceae bacterium | reverse complement strand
CAGCCCTTCGGCCTGTTCGGGCGAGACGTAGCGGGGCGAGCCATAGCCCGAACCGTGCGTATCCGTCGTCTCCGAGCCGACGACCTTGACGATGCCGAAATCCGTGATCTTGATGTGGTCGTCCGGCGTGACGAGGATATTCGGCGGCTTCAGGTCGCGGTGGATGATGCCGCGATGAGCCGCGCCGTCCTGATCCTGATAGGTGAAGGTGTGCGCGTAAACGACGGCGGTGAGAATCTGATCGAAGAGCGCGAGCGCGCGTTCGCAGGCGAGCGGGCCGCCCTCATGCTTGAGCAACTGCGCGAGCGAACGTCCCTCGACGTATTCCATCACGATGTAATACGTCTGCTCGGCGACGATGTAGTCGTAAATTTTGACGATGCCGGGATGATCGAGTTGCGATTGGATGTAGGCCTCGCGCTCGAAGCGGTGGCGCAGGGCGCGCAGGTCGTGATCTCCGGCGCGGGGGTTGATGGACTTGATGGCGACCTCGCGCGGGAGTTTCGTGTGCTGGCCGCGATAGACGACGCCCATCCCGCCGCGCCCGATGCGTTCCTCGATGCGATAGCTGCCGATGATCGTCTCAGTCGCCATGAATTAACGAAAACCCGTCAGTTGTCCGTCGCCAGTTGTCAGTTGCATATCGCACTTACGCGAGTTACCAGAGATAAACTTGAACGACCGGGAACAGGCAAAGAGCAATTGACTACCGGCAACTGCTCATGCCGTCTTCTTCTCTTCTTCGTACAAGTCGCGCAGGACTTCGGAGATGGGCGCGGGCTTCGGCGGCGGCGAGAGCGACGGGGGCGGATCGACTTTGGTGGCGGCGAGGGGCAGACGGTGTGGGGCGTCTTGCGGTGTCGCCGCATTCGTCGCGCCGGTGTACGGGTTGCGCGCCGCCAGCTCCGCCGCTGTTCTCGTCGTCGCGACATTAAGGCGGCGGCTCTCTTCGAGCAGCGAGGCGGCGCGGGCGCGGCGCGTGCGTTCGAGGTTGCGGATGGCAGCAATGGTCTGCGGCCCTTCGGCGGGGTCGCGTTCGAGGCGGCGCAGCACGCTCACGTAACGGCGCAGTTCGGGCGAAGGGGCGATGCGCTGCCGCTCGTCTCCATCTTCCGCTTCGATGATGTAGCCGAGGTGTTCGGCAGCCGCCTCGTGGTCGCCCACGCGCTGGTAGAGCGCGCCGAGCGCGAAGTGGACGAGCGGCGGCGGGTCGGACATCGAGTGGACGACCGATTCGCCCTGCCCGATCACTTCCGTGATCTCAAAGCCGAACCAGCGGCGGTCGTCCTCGCGCAAAATGTCGTTGGCGGCAAGGTAGAAGTCGAAGATGCGGCGCGTCTCGTGCTGCTCGGAGCGATCCACGGCGCGCCAGACGAAATAAACGACGGTAGCGAAAAAGATGATGACGGTCGGCGGGATGCCCATCAAGGCGAGCATCGCAAGGATGACGATGATCGCGACTAACTTTTGCCCCATGTCTCTGCCCTTACTACCCATAAAACCTTTCGCGCGCGCGGTCGCGCCCTCGCGCCCTTGTTCATCCGAAACTACAACTCACGCGCTCGCCGTGATGCGGCGTCGGATCGCTTCCCCGGCCTCCGTCGTGGAGAGCGTGCCGCCGAGATCGCGTGTCGTCTCGCCCGCCATGACACACGCACCGACGGCCACTTCGACCGCCTCGCCTGCCGTCGTGAATCCCAGATATTCTAGCATCATCGCCGCAGTCAGAATAGAGCCTATCGGATTCGCCACATTCTTGCCCGCCAGCGGCGGCGCGCTGCCATGCACCGGCTCGAACAGGGAGACCTGACCGGGGTGCAGGTTGCCCGACGCGGCCATCCCCAGCCCGCCCTGCAACGCCGCGCCCAAATCCGTCAGGATGTCACCGAACAGATTGTTCGTCACGATCACGTCGTACTGCGCGGGGTCGAGCACCATGAACATCGCCATCGCATCAACGTACTGGTGGTTCGCCTCGATCTCCGCATAGCCCGCCGCCACTTCGCGGAACACGCGCTGCCACAGGTCGCCGCCGTACCGCTGCACGTTCGACTTGTCGGCCATCGTCACTTTTTTACGGCCTCGCGCGCGCGCGTACTCGAAGGCCGCGACGATGATGCGCTCTACGCCGTGGCGCGTGTTCAACTCCTCCTGCGTAGCGATCTCCTGCGGCGTCCCGCGTTTGAGAAAACCGCCCGCGCCGATGTACGCGCCCTCCGTGTTTTCACGAAAGACGACGAAGTTAATATCTTCGACCTGACGCGCCTTGAGCGGCGTCAGGCGCGCGTCGAGCAGGCGCACGGGGCGCAGGTTGATGTAGAGGTCGAGGCCGCGACGCATGCCGAGCAAAATGTCCTCGGCGTGCTTGTTCGACGCGACGCGCGGATCGCCGAACGCGCCCGCGAGGATCGCGTCAAAATCACGCGAGAGCATTTCCAGCGCGCCTTCGGGCAAAGTCACGCCCTCGCGCAAAAACTTGTCCGCGCCCCAGTCGAAATGCTGCAACTCAACCGAGACGCCGTGCGTCTCGCGCAAGTGTTCCAGCACGCCGAGCGACTCTTGCGTCACCTCCGTCCCGATGCCGTCGCCGGGCACGACCGCGATTCTCTTCACGCTTCTTGTCATCATCTTCTCCGCCGTCTCCGATCTCTCACGCGCTCACGCCGAGTTGCCAGAAGAGAAAACTCCACACGTCAGTGGCCTCCGCGATCTGCTTCGTGAGGGGTTTGCCCGCGCCGTGTCCGGCCTTCGTCTCGACGCGCAGCAGGATGGGATGCGCCGCACCCGTCGCCGCCTGCAACGCCGCCGCGAACTTGCGCGCGTGCAGCGGGTCAACGCGTGAATCCGATTCGGCGGTCGTGATGAGCGTCGCCGGATACTTCGCGCCCGCCACGACGCGATGATAGGGCGAATAGGCGTGCAGGTATGCGAAGTGGCGCGGGTTGTCGGCTGTGCCGTACTCGGGAATCCAGAGGCGCGCGATGAGGAAGCGTTGGTAGCGCAGCATGTCCGTCAGCGGCACGGCGCAGACGACGGCGCGGAAGAGTTCAGGTCGCTGCGTCATGGCCGCCGCG
>DASPJG010000481.1:0-2693 GCA_035628755.1 Pyrinomonadaceae bacterium | reverse complement strand
AAGATCGCCGACTACCCTTTCACGACGCTCGAACCGCACCTCGGCGTCGTTGACCTCGGCGACTTCCGCACGTTCGTCATCGCCGACATCCCCGGTTTGATCGAGGGCGCGCACGAAGGCGCGGGGCTTGGCGACCGCTTTCTGCGCCACATCGAGCGGACGAAGCTGTTGCTGCATCTCGTTGACGTTTCTTCCGTCTCGGGGCGCGACGCCGTGGGCGATTACGAGGCGATCAACCGCGAGTTGCACGCCTACGACCCGCAACTCGCCGAACGCCCGCAGATCGTCGTGGCGACGAAAATAGACGCGCTCGACGAACCGGAGCGGCTGGAGAGCTTGCGTCGCCGCGCGGCTGAAGACGGGCGTGATTTTTATGAGATTTCTTCGGTGACGAATACGGGCGTGCGCGAACTCGTGTATGCCGTCTCTCAGGCTCTCGACGCCTTGCGCGAGGGCGAGAGCGCGGCGAGGGCTGAGGCGCGTGAGCGTGCGGACACGGCGACCGCGCCGGGCGCGAGCAGCGGCGCGGCGTCGCCTGTGGATTGAGGTATGGACGCGAAGCGCAGCAGCAACGCACGCATCGCGCTCTACGGCGGCACGTTCGACCCCGTGCACGACGGGCACGTCGCGGTGGCGCGCGAATTGTTGAAGTTGTTCGCGCTCGACGAAGTTCTTTTCATCCCGGCGCATGTCGCGCCGCACAAACGCCGGAACGTGCCGCCCGCCTCGCCCTTGCATCGCTACGCGATGCTCGCGCTGGCGACGCAAGGCGAGACCCGCTTCCGCATCTCGACCGTCGAACTGGACGAACCGGAAAAGCCGTACACGGTGGAGACGATTGCGCGCCTCACAGCAGCGATGCCGGGCGCGCGCTTCCTGTTCGTGATGGGCGCGGATTCGTGGGAAGAGATCACGACATGGCGCGAGTGGGAACGCCTGCTTTCACTAGTCTCGCACGTCGTCGTCACGCGACCGGGTTATGAACTTCGCACGGAGCATGTCGCGCCGGAAGCGCGCGGGCGGATAGTTGACTTGCGGCAGGGCGCGGGCGGCGGGCGGGCGATTGAAATAACGGGAGAAGCGAAAATTTATTTCACCGACGCGGTAGAAATGGAGATCGCATCCAGCGACATTCGTCGCGCCGTGCGGGAGGCGGGCGAGGAACAAGAGGCAAGCATTAGAGTGCCGCAGCCTGTGGCGGAGTACATCAAAAAATACAGGCTCTACAGAGAGGCGCATGAAACAGAACGACACGACGCCGGAAGAGGGCGCGCTCACGACTAAGAAGCGCGCGGCATTGAAAAAAGAGACCGACGCGGCGACCACGCAGGCAGGCGAGCCAAACGCCGCGGCGGAAAAGGCGGCTGGCGACGAAAGGCTGGACGCGCGCATCGAGAGCGCGCTCCACGCGGCGAGCGACAAGAAGGCGCACGATCTGATTGTGCTTGACCTGCGCCCCGTCGCCACCTTCACGGATTATTTCCTGATCGCGAGCGGCACGAACGCGCGGCAGGTGCAGGCCATCGCCGACGAGATCACGGAGCGTCTGAAGCGCGAGGGCACGCGCGCCGAACGCATCGAGGGCTACAAAACCGCCGAGTGGGTGCTGGTGGATTACGGCGATTTCATCGTCCACATTTTTGAAGACAAGGCGCGTCGCTTCTATGACCTCGAAAGGCTGTGGCGCGAAGGCGTGCGCGTCCCGCTGCCCGCCGGTTTGCAGGCGGATGCAGGCGCGGGAGGAAGCGCGGGCGGTTCTTTGAGAACTGAATCGTGATTGAACTCGTGGCGCACTCGGCGGCGATGCGCGAGGCCGTGCGTCTCGCAGGCCGCGTCGCGCCGACGGACGCCAACGTCCTCGTCACGGGTGAGTCGGGCGCGGGCAAAGACGCGCTCGCGCTCTACGTCCACCGACAGTCGAAGCGCGCCGCCGCGTCGTTCGTGAAGATTGATTGCGCCGCGTTGCCCGCAGACTTGTTGGAGGCCGAGTTGTTCGGCTACGAGCGCGGGGCGTTTACGGGCGCGAACGAGTCGAAGCCCGGACGGCTCGAAGCGGCGCACAAGGGGACGCTCGTTCTGGACGAAATCGCGCACCTCTCGACGGACGCGCAGGCGAAACTGCTGCGCGTCATCGAACAACGCGAGTTTGAGCGTCTGGGAGGCAGGCGCACGGTGCGCGTCGACGCGCGGCTCGTCGCGCTGACGAACGTTGATCTGGACGAGGCCGTCCGGCGTCGGGCGTTTCGCCCTGACTTGTTCTACCGCTTGAACGTCGTCCGCATCCACGTGCCCCCTTTGCGCGAACGTCGTGAGGACATACGGAAATTGGCGCAGGGGTTTTTGCGCACTTACGCCGCGAAACACGGGCGGCGCGCGCTCAGAATCGAGCAGGACGCGCTCCGGTTGCTGGAAACTTATGACTTCCCCGGCAACGTCAGGGAACTTGCGCACGTCTTAGAGCGTGCCGTCATCGTGGCCGATGGCGAGCGCATTGAAGTTGAGCATTTGCCGGAGTCCGTCCGCGTCGCTGCGTCGCTGCAAAGAAAGCGTGAGTCGCGCATGACGCTTGCCGAACTTGAAGCCGCCTATATCGCCGAGACGCTGGCCGCCGTGCGCGGCAACAAATCGGAGGCCGCGCGCCTGCTCGGCATCAGCCGCAAGAATCTCTACGAGAAACTGGCGCGATACGGGCA
>DASPJG010000480.1:0-9922 GCA_035628755.1 Pyrinomonadaceae bacterium | reverse complement strand
CTGCCTCCCGCAACGGACTCACCTCTCGCGGCACGGCGATTAACAATTCGTGCAGATCTCTAGCCTTGGAGTCCTCGGCCAAGCGCGTCAACTGCTCGCACTCATTCTTGTTTCCCGGCAGACAATACAGCAACAGCCCGTCAGCTTCCACCGGTACATCGAGCGATTTCGAGAAGTTAGACAGATCCGCGAAGCGAACGGCGAAGTACCGCAACGTCCCCGTTTGGAACGAATGGCGCTTGGCTACAAGCGGTCGCGGCGACCAAAGTTGGTTGACTTTTTGCGCGAGGCTTGATCCCTCGGCCACGCGCCTGTCCGCCTCTTTTAGGCGCTCGTTAAGATCAATGTCACTACCGTCCCAAAGGGCTAAGGTGCCCGTGTGCTTACGCTCCACGATGAGAGACCCTTGCAGGAGCGCCCGGTGAACCTTACCAAAAGGGCGCGGGGCTACGTTGAGGGCAAACTGCAGCACGTCGAGGCTAGGCTTGAGCGCTCCGTAGGCCCCCACCGCCGAGAGGAGGCCAATCACTTTGATGAGCGCGATCTCATCCGGGGACGATTGTGCCGCGCGGTCGAGCGCGCTTTGAACCTCGGCCCAGCGTGTAGCACCTTCACCCACGCCTACACCGCTCCCTAGGGCTTCGTCTACGTAATCGTAGAGGGCTGGTAGGGTGTAGCAAACGTCTGAGCCTTCTTGGACTTCCTCTTGAAGGAAGTTGGCAAACCCATGGGGCTCCCGGGAGGTAAGGAAGGAGAAGAGCGACCGTTGGTTCTGCCCGAATTTACGACATAGTCTAACTAGAGCCAGCACGGTCAATGGGTGTAACGGCGCACAATTTTCCGCCGCCTCAATGAATTCCGCCTCGGACATACCGCGAGGCAGCAACTTGAGTGTGATTGCCTGCTCCGCCTGTTCCTTGGCACGCATGCGAAGTTGCGCAGTCAATCGGTGCTTCTCGTGCCGGATGGCGGACGAGATAAGGCTGAAGAGCTGCTCCGGTGGCTCTTGGAAGGCGGTATCATCGAAGCGACCCTGCACCTTCGCCCACTCCTCTCTCACGCTCGGCCTTAAATCAGCCGCGTAACGGTCGAAGGACTGGTGCAGGATGGTGACTAGCAAAAACCCAGGCGGGTTGAAACGTGCTGTTGCCTCCGCAAGTTGCTGCAGCACGTAAATGTCCCCGTTTTCCAGGTCCCGAGCTCCGTATTCAAGGAACTTTCCCAACTCGTCTACGACAAGCAAAACACCTAGCGCCCTGCCAGACTCCTGCAAATGCTGGATGACACGCGTCAGCGCATCCACGACGACGGTGGATGACACGGCAGTGCCTGCTAAGAAGTCGTCGCGGTAGCTCTCTAGTTCCTTGAGTGCCACCGGGGGCCTGCCGGAAGTAGAGTAGAAAGGGCGAAGGTCGCGGCAGCAGGCGCGCAGCAAAGCGCCGAGCAGTGGCTCCGGCGCTCCGCTGACCAGAATAGGGCAGAAACCTTCCTTCGTAACCCGAGCCTTCTTCCCGCCACCAAACAACAGTTGGTGTATCTCTGGCTGCTGATGTTTGAGTATGGACCGCGCTAGTTTATTGCCGTCGTAGGAGGTCGGGGCGAATAAATTGGCGAGGTAGAGCGCAAAGGCTGACTTCCCCGAGCCGTAGGGGCCAGTGAGTGTCCACGCCCGATGACCGGCGGGCGCCGTTAACGACTGCGCCAAGCTGCCGAGAAATTCCCGCGCCGTGACGGTGACGATGTAACCGTCGATAGCGCCTGGTGTCTGGGCATCCCGCTCCAAGCTGATGGCGCGCGAGTAACGAGGGGCTACCGTGATGAGATCACTAAGTTGCAAGACGCTAAGCTCCTACGGCAAACAGCGTGCTAGTTTGCTGGTAATACTGTTCCAGATACTCGAACTTTGGACGATACTTCTTGCGGGACACCTGTTTTAACCCGGCCGTCTCCGTATAGAGCAGATCGCCAGCCGTAATATGATCTAATCTCTCGAGTCGCTCAACGAGGCTATTCTCATCTAGCTTAAAGGCAATGCCAGGACTTCCCTTCTCGTAAGCTATCTCTGGGAAAGCTAGAGTCTCCCGTTGTGCTGAGAGGCGATCCCAAAAGTCGATCAGCGCGTAAGTGAATACCTGATCGCCCAGTGTGTTCTTTGGGCCGCGCCTCATTTGGTAAGCCTCCGACCCGGGGATTTCCTCTATGAGGTGCAGCTCTACCAGCGGACAGTCCAGCGAGTCTTCGGCGACTACGCCTCTGGAGTTTCTTGCCGGGATGTAAGTCCGCAGAAAGATCTCCACGTCGCGCTTAAGGGTGTTGCCGCTCGGCAGCGCCTTCGCATTACGCCGCCTAACTTCTTCCTCAACCCGGTGCGTGAGTTGGTCACGGGTGAACTCGTTTGAAGGCAGCGAATTGAAGGCCATGTGCCAAGTGGCGCACCGCTGTGGGTTGGAAAGGATATTCCAGTGCAGCAACCACAGCGTGTTCGGGTCTTCGAGGTACTGGTCGTGTCCACCGTGCCCGAACAGGAACTCACCCAACTCTGTCGGATGCAGCCGGGTGCCCCTACTCCCAACCTCCTCCTCAATCACACCTGCCGCTAGGCCCCAGTGACGGATAGACCGGACCATATTCTTGCCTACCCCAAGTGTCACTATTGCAGTGTCGTCCGAGAAAACCTTTGGATCATCTGCGCAGGCGTCGACCCCCTTCTTCATCCAGCCATAACGGAACACGAAGGTTTCGTGGCCGGAAAATGAAAAGATTTCCGGCTTAGTTATTACACCAGGGAGGCGTGACTGTTTAATTGAAGGCATGTGATAAATCGGGACGCAACTTATTGTGCCTCAGCAAAAGCACGGCACACTATCTAGCACCTATGTCGGATGTAGTCAAATGCGACAGCAAAAAACTTTCCATACAAAATATACTGCACATACTATTTATACTATTTAATTGCTGTCGACGTTTTTGTAACAGAGCCCCCATCATCCGGCGCTTATTCGGCGGGCTCGTAATTGAAAGAGTTGATCGGGTTATTGTCCAAATTATCCCTGGCGTAGTCGTAGCGCATCACCGTCTTAGGGTCGCGGTGCTTCGTGACCATTTGCACCTCGCGGTAGCTGTGCCCCCGGTTCAACAACTCCGTCACGACAGTCCGCCTCAGGTCGTGTGGCGTCACCTTCCCCACGCCCGAGAACTTACCCCACTTCGCCACGATCCGTTGCACATGGCGTGGGCTCAGCGCCTTGTCAAATACCAGCGTCCGGTAGTTAGAGTGCGGTTGAAAGAGCGGAGCATTAGGCCCGTCGCTGTGCAAACTCTGCCGACGCTTGTGGTCTAGTTTGAGGTACTCGTCAATCGCCTCCTTGACGTCACTGGGCAGCGGCCAGACCTCTTCCCTGCCCCCTTTGACTTTGCATTTGATGACCCATCGTCCTTGGCTTGCGCCGAGGGACGAACGCCGTAATGAACAGACTTCAGAGAGTCGCAGAGAGAGCCGCAGCATGATGAGCAGTAGCGCGTAGTCTCGTGCTCCCTCGGGCTTCGTTTTATCCGGCGCGGCTAGAAAGTGACGCACCTCCTTAGGCGTTAGCGCACGTCCCGCCTGTTGCGCCGGCATGGGAGGGGGAGGCACTAGCTTCGTTGAGGCCGGGTTAAGAGTCATAACTCCAGCAGCCTGCAGATGCGAGAAGAAAGACCGAACGACCGAGAGCTTCTGGGCTACTGTAGCCGGTCTGCGCTTATCCCGAATGAGTCGGTCGCGGTAACGCAGCACGTGTTCTGTAGTTACCTGAGTAGGGTGCAGCCAGCCGACGTGCAAGAAGAACTCGTGGATGCCGCGCCGGTAGGATTCTCGCGTCTCCGCAGAGAGCGACTTCAGGATGAAGGGCGCGGCCATCCGCTCCTCAAACCTAGGTGCCTTCACCTCACGCTCCGCCTGTCCCGCGACTGCAGGTCGTCGGATCAAGATCTCGGCTGAGACGGGGGCGTCACTCATTCAGCTTGCCTTTCGAGAGATTTCTGTTGCTCTCGCTCCTGAAATGTTGCTCCAGCATAGTCGCAAAAGAGGCATTACGCGACATGCCCTGTTCTTACACAAACAACGACTTTTAATCGACATAAAGGCTGAATTAATGGCTGTGAAACGTGGCGTGAAACGAAATTATATCATGCATTTTCAAAACGTCATTAGGACATTATCTAGAGATCAAGCTACTTCCCCTTCAAGCGTTCATGATTGCACCGCTTGACCCCACCAGCTTTTCCTTCGGGATAGAAAAACCCTGTACCGAGGCAATCCAAGCAGTTTAATAAATCGGGCGAAGCCGACTCCCCTTTTTGATCTATATTTATATTCTTATCTATATTGGTGCTCTGTTGTAGCTGGCTGCTCCGATGTGGCTGCCTGTTTTGTTGTAGCTGACTGCTCCGTGAAAGCTGCCAGGTTGGGGCGTGGACTATATATTCAACTCCTTGGTCCTTTCCAAACCCCTGTACGTTTCCTGTCTTCTCAATCAGCCCTTTACTGATAAGTTTAGCTACTACTTTCTTGACTTGGGCGAGTGACATATTCGCCCGCTCTGCAAGCCTGGGATTGCTGACTCGGCAGCGGTTTTGCTTCCACCCCCACGACAATCGGCAGAGCTGCATGTAAGCCGCCTGCTCAAACGGATCGAGATGCCTGAATAGATGATCCAACAACTGGAAAGGGGTCTCCATGTGCCCTTTTGCGTCCGGTAGTGATGCTAATAAGTTGACTTGACTTTTATATACTTGGCTGCTCTGTAGTGGCTGGCTGCTCTCAGGTGGCTCAGTTAGGGTGGTCTCGAGGCTCTTTTGTGGCTGGCTGCTCTGTGATAGCTGGCTGCTCTCGTAGCCGCCACGTGGCTGCTCTGATAGCTGGCTGCTCTCCTGTAGCTGGGAGCTTTGTAATAGCTGACTGCTCTGTGGTGGCTGGCCTTCTTCTGAGCGCGATGGCTCTTTCTCTTGCTCAGTCTTAGGAGGTGGTGTGGCGTTAACTAAACGCGCGAATCTACTCATTAAACTGCCACCTCGGGCACGGTATCGGAAATGAGCTCCGGATCGATTGTTTGAGCCCCTTCCATAAGCATCATTTCATAAGCGAGCGCGGCGACCTTGAGAACGGAACGGGGAATACCCTTTGTGACAACATACAGCTTTTCTACTGCTTCAGTTGTGAAGGGGTTATTAATGCCTTCGTGTTTACACCGATGGGCCAGCATGCCACCCGTCTCTTCGAGCGTAAGCGGGTCTAAGACGGAATAAGTTGAGATGCGACTGTAAAGAGCACGGTTCTTTTCGCTCTGTAGCTTCTCGCGTAATTCCAACTGACCGGCGAGCACGATCTGAACGAGCTTATGCGTATGTGTCTCGAAGTTGAGCAGGCCGCGCACAAGTTCAAGCTGCGCGTTGTCAAGCACTTGAGCCTCGTCTACGAAAATCACGACGTTCTTACCGGCCTCGTAGCGATCTATCAACCACCGCTCAAGTTCGTCCCGTTGCTGTGTGAGCGATCGTTTGCCATCCACACCCAGATCAGTGGCCATGTACTTGAGGAAAGCAAAAGGGGAAGGGAACTTGGGGGTAGGGACAAGGGTCGTCAGGCAGTTCTCATTCGCGGCATACTCTCCGAAAAGATAGCGGAGTAGAGTACTTTTTCCGAGTCCCACATCACCGAGCAACGCGCACAATCCCTGCCGTTTATTAACCGTGAATCGCACCTTGGCCAGCACCGCCTTCAGTCCAGGCGTAATGTGGAGGGTATTAGGATTTGGCGAGATGCTAAACGGAGTATAGTCATCAACAGAGGGAGCAGTCGTCATAGTAGCGCGACTTTATCACTCTTCGGCATCACAATCAACGACAACTTTTCTCAAATATGGTCCCAAGTCTGTCAACTAGGACGTAAATTGGATAGCTTGTATGGTAAAACGGCAAAATTAAGGGGAAAGTGATCCACATACCGGACTAAATTTCGAACACGTAGCTTAAATAAGAAATTGGGTAAGATATGAAGCGCATCAACTATGCGGATACTATATAAGTCTGCCTCTCGTGCCATTCCAGACGTAGTGTATTGCATGAGACTTGGAGTATGTAAACACGACCATAAATTCCCACTGTAAATCGGTTATAACGGATGTTATAATGTCGTAGTTTGGATTCCAGTCTAGGGACTAAGCAGGCATGGCTACATTAAAAGTTACGACTATTGGCAACTCGGTCGGCGTGGTCTTCCCGAAAGAACTATTGGAGAAGCTCCGTGTGCAAAAAGGCGATCTCCTCTACGTCACCGAAACTCCCGACGGCATTCGCATCACTCCTTACGACCCGGCCTTCGCCGCGCAGATGGAACTGGCCGAACGAGTCATGCGTGAAGACCGTGACGCTCTCCGGAAACTCGCCGAATGACTGTGCCGAAGAATGTCGTCTGGGTGCGCGAGGATGTGGTGCTTGCTGTCCACCTGCGGCAGTTGGCCGAGCACGGCGGCGACGAAGGACTCCGCGATGAGGGGCTTCTCCAATCCGCTCTGGCACGACCGCAAAACCTACTGACCTACAGCGACCCTCCGCCTGACCTTGCTGGTCTGGCCGCCGCCTATGCCTACAGCATCGCACGCAATCATCCCTTTATCGATGGGAACAAGCGCATGGCGCTGATAGTGGCCAGACTCTTTCTACTGCTGAACGGCACCGACTTGGTGGCCACGCAAGAGGAGAAATATTCGACCTTTCTCGCGCTCGCTGCCGGTCAGTTGTCGGAAGGGGATGTAGCGAATTGGGTGAGAGCACATCTGGCCTCGGCCGCCGCCCGCACACCATCATGAAACCAACACGTTACCGCCTCGACTTCTTGTGAGATCTCCTGAAAACGGCGCCGGAGTGCAAAACTATTTCCTGTACCGACGAACGCGCACTCAGCCCGAACCTCACAGTCATTTTTAATCATAATGGCTGTCAGAGCCAGCGTCGGCGTTTTGCCGCCGAGATACTCAGCGGCATCAACAGCCAGCAGGGGATGCTTTCGCCCATCTATGCCGCGTCGTCCCTGGCCGGCCTCTGGAAGATCGGCTTCAGGATGGAGAGGAACGTCGAAATGAGGAGGGCAAGGACGGCCGCGATGGCGCCCGACGTGTCGCCGGGGATGTCGGGCTGCCCCGGCACGGCCAGTGCCCAGACAAAGAAGGCGACCGTCGCCGCGACGGTCTTCCACCAGGGCCAGTCCGCGAGCGGCTTGACGCCGACCGCCTTGCGCTTGCCGATGAGAATGAGGGCAAACAGTACCGGGGTGAGCAGGCCGAAGAACCAGTAGATGGACTTCTCATCGATATTCAGGCTTTTCAGCGTCGGCGCGGCCGAGGCGGCGGCGACGTAGAGCGTGATGGACTCGGTCGGGACGTATTTGATCAGCATGCCGAGGGCATTGCTGTTCGGCGTCGGGGGCGGCGGCGCCACCCCGCCTGCCGGGGCCGCCTCACTGAGAGAAGCATCCCAGCGTCTCTGGGGTCTCCTGACCTCAGTCTCGGTTAGCGAATTGATACTCATCTGTGTGTTCTCCTGGCTCCGGGTAAACGGGGCGGTTCATCCTCCGGCAAGGACGTCTATGCTGTCGGCGGCGACAAGACGAAGACGATGGCGCGGGCCTGCCAGCCCGTCCTCGTCCAGGGGCGACTGTTCGGCCCGACGCCGCTGTGCGACTCCACGGTGCTCGCGTTGTGGACGAGCACGACGTGGCCGATGCCGCTAGGGGAGTCCTGCGGGCGCAGGAACGCGATGCGGACGGCGCTGTCCCTGAGCAGCGCCGCGTCCGGCGTGCTGCGCGCGAAGCCCTGCGCGATGACCCAATCGCGTTGCACCACTGAGCCGTCCGGGAAGTTCAGGTGCGGGGTCGTCGCGCGCCAGATCGCCTCGCGGACGAAGCCGCTGCAATCCACCTTCGTAAAATCACGGCCGGGCGTCGCTCCGTGAAAAGGGACCTTCGCCCCGAGGCCGTAGCGCACGCGCGGCGAGGAGCTCGTGCAGCTGTTGAGGAAGGCGTGGGCCGCCGCGATGTCAACGGATATTGTCCGAACCGCCGAGAGGCGCGCGTCCTCCGCGGGGGCGGCCGCGGCTTCGTCGAGCTCGGACGAAAGCGCAGGCTGGCTGGTCCCCGGCTCGACGGCCCCGTAGTTGGCAAGCGAGCGCGCCGTGTTGAGGTCGAGGTCGGTCTCGGCTGGCGAGGGGCGGGCCGGGTCTTCGTCGTCTACTGCGAGTTCTGAGACCCGCGCGCTGCCCCCGCCGAACGCGTCGGCCGCGCCTACGCGTCGGCCAAGCGCGGCGGCGAGCACGTTGAATTCAGGCCGGAAAAGAATTGCGGCAAGGACCTTCGTCGGGTCGCCGCCGTGTATCGCCAGCGGGGTCAACGCTTCGAGCGCCGTGGTGGGCAACTCGAAGAAGTCTGAACCGGAGGGGGCGGCCGCGACGACGAGCACGTCCTCGTTTGAGGCCCTCACGTCAATCACGTAACGCGGGTGTCGGGCCAGCTCCGCCAGAGACGCGGCGGATCTTGTGAACTGCTGGACGCCCATGGTCTCGAAGAGGGTGAGGTCCGCCGGATTTACAAACGGCGTCTCGGTTTCACGGGGGAAGTCGTCCGGAAGGTCTGCGAGGGCGCGACCCGCCGCCGTCTCTTCATCGGGCGTCAACTCCTCTTCCGCACGCTCCTCGGCGGCCAACGCCCGCACGCTGCCGCCGCTCGGTATCAGGCGGCGCAGGTCATTCAGACGGTTCAGCCAGCCGCGCAGGAATTTCGCCTGCGTCGGGTTCGCTTCAACGATTGCGCGATGCCGCGCTTCGCGCAGGTCGGCCATCTTTGCAGCGACCCCGGAGGCGTTTGCGCGGGCGAGCGCCGCTCGCGTCTCCGGGCCTATATTCCCATCCACGCCGACGCCGAGACTCCGTTGAAGTAACTGTATCGAGCGGCTGACTCCCATGAGCACGCCCGTGTCGAAGGCCACTACGTCGAGCGGGCCGGGCAGGGTGTCGCCTTGCACCGCGTCCCAGTATTGGCGGCGGTAAATGTCCCGCACCTCGTCCATGGTGATGAACTGCACGCTTCGTGCGGACAGTCCACGTCGGCGGCGGAAGGCGTCGTACACTCTCTGGGTGACACCGAATCTGGTGGCCCCGCCGCGGTCGTCCGGGTCATTTGTGAATCTCGAACCCTCCCACTTCAACGTGAAGGCAAGACTCATCTCAAAACGCTCTCTTGTCACGGGGCCTCCTTTAAGGTGTTTCAACCTCTGCGTGGATATAACTGTCGCCTACGCTTGGGCGACCGGCGTGCCACAGCGGCCGCTGGCGCCTCGCGCGCCAAAAGCCACGGCGCGCCAACGTTTAAGCGCGAGGTTGGTGGGATAAAGGTGGAGCGGCGGGGAGGGCACCACTATCAGTTCTGATAGTCCGGAAGATCCGTATTGATAGGCCGGCCTGAAGCCGCGGGCGGCGCGACGTGGTGGTGGCGCTACTCCACGGTCTCGCGGGCGCCCTCGAAGCTCGGGCAGCCCCGTAAAAAAGCATGAGGGCAGCGGAGCGCAACAACTATAAGCGTGGCTAGTTCCGCTGCCCCGCGATGACGCGTCGCTACGGGCGCGCTCCACGTGGTGAATGGCTGGCGCCCTACTTAACAGTTGGCGAACCTCTGAATGAATCAGACATGCCCTCGGATGAGCATTCTATTGTGGAGCCTGTAGGTAGGCATGGACGCGTCGGCCGCGAGTTTTATGAGTCTGCACTCACCAGGATCGCGTTGTCGATCACGAGCGCGTAGTCCTGAAAGGCCAGCCCGGTAAAGGGTGGCAGCGCCGCTGCCGTCAATGTCTGCGCGACGACGCGAATCTCGTATACGCCCGCGTCGGCGGGC
>DASPJG010000479.1:0-7518 GCA_035628755.1 Pyrinomonadaceae bacterium | reverse complement strand
CGCGCGTTCGCCGTCGTAGTGAGTGCCGTGCAGTCCGCCGTGTTCGGGAGGCCAGCCGAACGTCCCGCCACCGACCAAAAGGCGACCGTCCGACAAAAACGCCTGTCCGGCACAGAACGCATTGGTGTTGGGAAGGCGACCGACATGGTCTGGATTGTCTTGATCGAATGGCTCCATCAAATCGGTGGCGACGTGGTAGACGCGGGAGTGCGTGTATTCGTTTTGGGGAATGTCATCCGGCTGTGTCCAGTCCCCGAAGCAGAGGATGTCACCCCTCGAACCAACTGGCAGCAGGGCGACATGGATGGCGATGATCTCCGTGTTTGTGGATGAGGTATTCCAAGGCATCTTAACCTCCTAAGGTTCTGCTGGTCTGCGTCGCTCCCGTCTGAACGTGACCGGGAAGTGAAGCGTAATGAGGTACGGGCAAGGGGGGTTTTACGGTCGGGGCTGGTGCGAGGTGACGGAGTTTATTACTTCCACATGGTTGTGTAAAGGGAGCATCACTCGCACCTCTCCACAACGAACATGAGAGGCGCGCTGAAGGGCTTAGCTCACGGGCCGGGTGCGTGATGAACCGCCCCGTCTCACTGTCCACACGTTCCTTTATGCCGCAGTCTTGAGCGACGCCGCCGAAACAATACGGCCAATGTTCTCCGGCGAGAAGAATTCCTGTACCGGCACTGTGCCCGCGACCGTGCCGAGAAAACGCCCCGCCTCCTTCTCGTCACCTCTGAGGGCATCGAGAAGGCTCAACATTTCAGGCGGGAATGCTTCGAGCTTCGCAAGCTGGGTTGTGTACTCGAACATCGGCAACACCTCCTCATTGCGTCTGCGCTCATAAATGGCGAGCGACTCGCGCATTCCCAGCCTCCCAGAGAAGCCTTCATCGAGAGCTTCCGCGAGCATCTCCGCATGACTGAAGCTGTTTGTGATGCCCTGCGCCGTCACCGGGTCTTTAACGTAGCCCGCATCGCCGACGAGTGCCCAACCGTCTCCGTAAGGCTTGCGGAAGAAGTTGGGCAGGAATCCAGTCCCCGCGAACCGCTCTTCGCGCCTGCCGCTGCGGACGCGCTCGGCCAGCGCGGGCGCGTGCTTATCTATGGCACGCATGTACTCGACCTCGATGTTTGAGCGCACACGGTTAAACTCTTCTTTCGGCCACACGACGGTGACCATAGATAAACCGTCGTTGGTTTTATCGGCCACTATCAATTGGCCTTCGCGCGGGTAAAGTTCAACCCCGTCAAGCGGCACGCCGCTCCAATACGTGTAGTAGTTACAAGTCAACATCCCCTTATCGAGATAGATGGGAGCCTGAACGCTGCGAGCGACGAGTGAGCGCGTGCCGTCCGCGCCGATGACGATGCGCGCCTTCTCAGTGACAACCCTTCCCTTTACGTCCCGCCCGCGGATGCCTGTCACCACTCCGCCGTCGGTCGTGAGTTCTTCGACCGAAAAACCTTCACGCAGTTCGGCTCCGGCCTGCACCGCCGCATCGGCTAAAATCTTGTCTAGAACACGTCGGCGGGGAGCGTAGGCTTCTACAGTGCCATCAGCCGGGGGCGGCGTTGCCTTGAGTGAGAAGGAGCCAACGTCGAACCTTATCTCGCTCGTCGGCGGACAGTTCGAGGCTCGAACTTTCTCAAACAATCCCCAACGCTGAAGCCGCGCCACGCCGGGCTGATGTATGTGATGTGTGGAGATCGTATCGCTCGGGAAAGTTGCTTTATCAAGCAGCAACACCCGATGGCCTTTGCGGGCGAGCAGCATCGCCAGTGATGAACCTGCGCAACGCGCGCCGACGATAATCGCGTCGTACATGTCAAGCCTCCTATACGACAAGAATCGGAAGTATTACCTTCCCACATTAATTAACGCGTAAACTCCCACAGAAGCAGATCAACTTCCGCAAAGCTGGAATCAAAATTTTCTCACCGGCTGGCGCGCGCACTACATAAGGCAGTCGTTACCAAGCAGTTGAACGCTCAAAGATGCTACGGCGTGTCCGGGAAGTCATATCTAACCAACCGCTCAAGCCGGACGTTAGCTAAACAGGGCTTTCATCGTCATGTGGTAGATTGAAACTCGGATGCTGCTCTTTCACGGCGGCTTAGCTCAGGCGTTAGCCCGATCCCGTATTCTTAGAAGGATAGAGGCCGAATTTGGCATGAAAGTGATGAGTCGTCTAACCCCGCACGTCCATCTGATCTACCTGAGACCGGACGGGATGCTATTGTCCAAGAAGCATTATTCCGACTGGCGCGAGATTCAAGATGAGTACGAAAGTTACATGACTTCGCTGGGGCCGTTCTCGCAAGAGGGGTTGCTGGACTTCTTATCGGAGCAGTATGGCTGCGACGACGCTAAGTGGGGATTCTCCAGAGAAGAGGTGCGAGACTTCATGGAATCAGATGCCACAGTGTTGGAGGCGCGACGAGGCAACACGTAGCAGCCGCACGGTCTAACAACGACACGCACCCGCACATTAGTTAAATATATGACATCGCCAAGCTCACTACGCTCATAGTAAATATCACGCGTGATATTCCCATCAAGATAATAATCGGTTGTGCGAACCTGATTTCCCGCTCGTGAAGGTAACTATCAAGCACTTCCCTCTCTTCCGTAAAAATCGTCATATCCTCGCTGCGTAAGCGCCCGGAAATACATTCACAAAATTTCGGTTTGCTATCAGAACTATTTAGATTTATCTTGTGCAAATGTAGGATCGTGTTGTAAGTTGTGCGCTATGAGTGAACCAAATGATTTAATTACTGTGGCGGAAGCGCGCGCGTTACTTGCGGTGAGCCGGCAAAAGATGACCGACTTGATTAAGCAAGGATTCATCAAGTCTTTCTCCAATCCGCTCGACAAACGCATTAAATATGTGAGCCGGGCTGAGGTCTTGAGACTCAGGGAGATTTACGAGGAGGCCGCTTGAAGACAATCGCTATCGCTAACCATAAAGGCGGCTGTGCCAAAACCACGGTTGCGCTAAATATTGCTGTCACGTTGGCGACCACAGGATCGCGTGTATTGGCCGTCGACCTCGACCCGCAAGGTAATCTCTCGGCCTCGCTTGGCATAGATTTAGAAGAGTTGGAGGATTCGCGTCACACTTCACACAGGCTGATGCTCGATGAGCGCGGCGATTTCTCCACCTACACTGCTAACGTTCGCCCGCGTTTGGACGTGCTGCCTTCCTGCCTTGACGACGATGCCGAAGCCCTTCTGGATGGACAAGCCGTTTCGCGCGAACTGTTGTTAAAGCAGAAGTTGGCTCCCGCCAAAGCCGGTTATGACTACTGTGTAGTTGACACGCCACCGTCTCTACGCGTGCCCACGTTGAACGCACTCGCGATGAGTGATCTGACCATCGTACCCATCGAAACCAGCGCTTTTGCCCTACACGGCCTGACACAATTACTACGAAAGGTCGCAAAAGTCAGAAAAGCCCATTCCCCGGACATGCTTGTGATGGCTCTCTCGTCCATTTACACGTCGAGGCAGAATTTAGATAAGACTGTCAGGGAGAAAGTTATCGAGCGATTTACTGAAGATTTTGTTTTCCAGACGACAATTCCCCGCGCAGTCGCCGTCGGTGAAGCTACCGCTACGCTCAGATCGGTCATCGAGGCCAACGCAGAGTCAGCCGCCGCTTTTGCTTACCGAAAGCTGGTATCGGAAATCAGAGAGGTCTTAGGTGATGAAGAAAGCAGACAGGAAACTTCTCGACGAATCACTAAGTAAGGCGTTAGACCCGCCTCGGAAGAAACCCCGTGGCAACTTGGACGCACTGCTTAACGAATATGACGATCAATCTCACACCACGCAGGTCACCCCACCTAACCCCACGTCACGTGGGGTGACCCCACGTGACCTTGACTTGCCAACCGCACCGGCGCGAGATTTCAACAAGCGCGCCAATAGTCTTGATCGAGTTGCACTTCCCGCCGGTATCTTTCCCGGTTCGAGCAAAAAACTTTACGACGCTCTGTATATTCGGACGCGCGGGGCAGTAGTGCCAAAACGTTCGGTACGGGCTACTAAGCGAGAGTTGAGCGACTGGTCAGGTATCAAGAACGTCAAGACTATTGACTCACATCTGCGTTACTTCTCGGCCATCGGGCTGGTGATCTCCGAATGGCAGCGAGGCCAGAACGAAGGCTCGCTCTATGAAGTGTTGTTGCCGGAGGAAACATCCGGCTTGTTCGTCGCACGGTCACATGGGGTCACCCCACCTGACCCCATGTCACCCCCCGTCACCCCACCTGACACGGGGTCACCCCATATTTTGGGGTCACCCCAACACCAAAATATGGGGTCACCCCACCTAAGTGAAGTGGCTGCTTTATCAACAACTTACAACGAGGCTAAGACTGATCTTAAGACAAAAGATCAAGATCTTGATGATGAGGCTTTCGCCAAATTGGTGGCGAGGTTCAGAGAAGCTAACAGAGAAGTGACGGGAAAAGACTCACCCTCGACGGATGCAGACCGATGGCTGGAATTAGCGGAGGTGCTAATAGCGGAACTGCGTATTGCTGCCGCGCGCACCGTCGTCTCAAGCGTGCCAGCCTTCATGGCCGAGCATCTACGCCGACGCTTGTGGAAAATGGATAAGAAACAGGCTCAGGCCGAGGGTAGGGAGCTACCCGACCAGCCCAAAACCACTGATATTATCCCTGACGGCCAGAACTGCCCTGATTGCAATAATACTGGCTGGTGGTATCCGAATGGGCCGGATAAAGGTGTGGCGCGTTGCAAGCACGACCGCCTAAATGCGAAGCCGTCATAGGCACATGCGAATCTTTTGAAATCCTACTCAGTGTGCAGGCACAACTGAAGACGCTTAAAACTGACCCGGCAGAAAGTTCAAGATGGCTTGTTTATTCAACCCGGTCATTGCGTTTCACAAGGTTTCACAAGCTCTAAATAAATGAAACTACAAGCGGTGGAACAGCAAAACTAGAAGGCTCTCTTTCTCGCGCATACTATTTAAGGTAATGCTTGTTTTATTAATATCCTGCTTGACTCTATATATTAGGAAGAGCATGATTTGCCATCTTTTGGTTATGTGTGCTTCGTTGGGGGAGGATTCCTTTTACAATGCCTGACCAAGTTCTATTAAAAAGAACACTAACTATTGAGCCACCGGAGAGTCCTGCGTCCCGCCACATTGACGCTCGCACCGCCTCTGCGTTTTGCGAACGCTCTGTCTCTGAAGAGACACGGCGCGCTTACCGGCGCGTCGTGCGCGAGTTCTTCCGCTTCAACAGAGAGCGCCCACTCGGAGAAATCACTTCGCAAGATGTACAGCGGTGGCGCGACCACTTGATCACAGAGAAGAAGAGTGCTTCGACCGTGGCCTTCAAACTCTCCATCGTGCGTTCGCTCTTCGATTACTTGCAGGCCGGAGGATACGTCACTCGTAACCCGGCGCTCTCGAAACTCGTGCCGCCACCTGCTATACCGGAAGATTTACGCGGACGGGCGTTGACGGCTAAAGAGGTGCGTTATCTCTTGAGCGGCCCCGACCGGGAGCAGGCGACAGGAGCGCGCGATTACGCGCTGCTGTTGCTGATGCTGCGCACCTCGATTCGCGTGTCGGAGGCGTGTGGTTTGCGGCTTTCGCAGGTGAAATGGAGCCACGGGCGGTGGGTGATTAAGTTCAAAGTCAAGGGGGGGAGGGAACGCACGCAGCCGATTCCGGGGGAAGTCAAGAAGGCCATTGACGAGTATCTGCACATAGACCGCACGCGGCGCAGTCTCCAGCATTCGGACGGGCCGGAACAGTTCATCTTTCAGCCGCACACGAACTATCGCACGCTTGAGTTTAACAAACCGCTCTCGGCGACGATGGCGTGGCAAATCGTGAGAAAGTGGGGCGGGTTCACGGGTGTGGGCAAACTCTCGCCGCATGATTTGCGGCGGACGGCTATTACACGCGCGCTCGATCAGGGACTCTCCTACAGGCAGGTGCAGATGATGAGCGGGCATAGAGACCCGAAGACGGTCATGCGGTATGACCACGGGAGAGAGAATATGAGCCTCAACGCGGCGAATTTCCTCAACTACGAAGAGTCGTAAGAGAGGCATGTGTGGGAGTCTAATGAGAAGGATCAGGCCATATGCCTGAATGTCCGTTCTTGCCACACCGCCCCCGCGACATCCTACGCCTCATCGCCACATGTTCAGAATTTCCATTAGACCTCGACCTTGAGACGCGCGGGTTGGTTGGTGACTTCGAATAACTCGCCGTGCGGCACAATGGTAATCTGGCCAAACTCTTCGAGCAGCGCGCGGTATGCAGCCGCAACCGGACGCGGCTTGCGCTTGAGATCGTACAGGCCACAGGCGTTTACCGTTCCGCGCTTCTTCGCAAGTCCGATGTCCCAGTCGATCTGATCGGTCAGGCTATACCAGGTGAAGCCGAGCACCGGCACGCCATCCCTGCGCATCCGCAGGATGTTGACCCACTGCTTCCACAACCACGTCGGGGCTTCTTCCGCGTCGAAGACATTCGTCTCCGTATGCATCACCGGCTTCCTGTAGCGCAGGTAATACTCTCTGGTGATCTGATACCAGCCCATCACGTCTTCGGCTATGCACATCGAGCCGTCCGGCTTCAAAATCTTTTCGTTGCGCCCGTAGTAATCGTTGCCCATGATCTGGTAGCCGGGCGGCTCGCCCGCCATGAACCATTCGTATTCCTCGCGCGTCAGTCCGTTATCCAACAGGTACATGAACACATCGGCGTCGGGCGGTGACGCATAGAGCAGGTCGAGCGAGATGAGACGCTGTTTGTTGACGAGCCTCACTTCTGATGATTGCACAGCCGTCGCTTCATGTATGTACTCTGCGCTTTCACTCTGCACGATGACGGCATCGGGGCGGCGGCGCGCGATGCTGTGGGTGGCGAGGATGCTCGCCGCCACCAGATGCTTCAGGGCTGTGACGAAGGCGCGGTCATTTTTGAGTTGCTCGTTCCACACGCCGTCCTTCGCGCTCATTTTCGCCGTCACATAGATTTCATTGACCGGCGTGTAGTAGCGCACCCACGGGTAGCGTCCGGCGACGGCATCGGCATAGTCGGCGAAGTGAATGGGCAGTTCGGGATTTTGAAAGTTTTCGAGCCAGGCGGGAAGTCCGAAGTGCAGCAGATCGAGGATCGGCGTAATGCCGAGCCGCTGCATTTCGTTCATCACTTCGTCGGCGAAACTCCAATCGTACTTGCCCGGAGCGCGATGAATTTTGTAGTACGGCAAACCATAACGCAGCACTTTTAAACCCAACTCTTGAACCAGCCGCAAGTCTTCGCGCCAGTAATCGTAATGCCCGCACTCTTTGAGTTGATCGCGGCGCACATGACCGTGCCGGATGGTGGGATATGAACACTCGATGCCGGTGGCGAACATGAAGTTTCCCGCATATCCATCGGGCAGGCCGCTGCCAGCCGAACCCGATGCGCCGCCGTGTTGATCTCCGGCGTAGTTGCTCGTGCCACGCTCGCGC
>DASPJG010000478.1:0-3603 GCA_035628755.1 Pyrinomonadaceae bacterium | reverse complement strand
TGGCTTCCGCCGCGCCGTAGGCGACCCAGTGCTTGGCGCAGGCGACGATGCGGTCGGGCGCACTGTAGTCTGCGCCCTGAAAGCCGCGCACGCGCGCGCGCGCCATCGCCGAGCCGAGATAAGGGTCTTCGCCCGCGCCCTCGACGATGCGCCCCCAGCGCGCATCGCGTGCGATGTCCACCATCGGCGCGAACGTCCAGCGCACGCCCGCCGCCGCCGCTTCCGCCGCCGCCACCTCTGCCGCGCGCTCCGCCGCCGCCGGGTCGAAGCTCGCGGCCTCGCCGAGCGGCACGGGAAAGATGGTGCGGTAGCCGTGAATCACGTCGAAGGCGAAGAGCATGGGAATCTTCAGGCGCGACTCTTCGACCGCGATGCGCTGCAACTCGTTGACGCGCGCCGCGCCCCGCACGTTCAAGGTCGAGCCGAGCAGGCCACGGCGCACGAGGTCGCGGTGTTCGGGGCGGAAGTTGCCGTTGGCCTCGCCGTCGAGCATCTGTAGCTGGCCGAGTTTTTCGGCGAGCGTCATGCGGGCGATGAGCGCGTTGATCCTGTTTTCGACAGTGGGAGGCGTCGCGCGTTGCGCCATAGCGGCGGGCAATGCGTTGGCGGCGACGAGCGCGAGAGCCAGTAAGAGGCGCACCTGTTTGGCGGGCTTCATCGAGAATCTCCTTCGCTATGTGGCGGCGCGAATAAAGGGGCGTGGATGAGCCAGATTATCTCATCCACGCCCCTCTGATCTACCGGAAAGACCTAGAAACGGAAACGCGCTTGCAGTTCGACGACCCGACCGGCGAGACCCGCCGTCGCCTGCCCGAATCTGGGATTGTTGGTCAGCACGCCCGGCTCGTTCGGCCCGCGCGGGTCGAAGAAACCAATCGTCACGGCGTCGCTGCCGAAGGCGAAGGGCGCGAGGTTGAGTTTGTTGAAGATGTTGAAGAAGTTGGCGCGAAGCTCAAGGTTCGCCGCTTCGCCGAGGAAGCCGGGCAGGCGCGTCTGCTTCACGACGCTCATATCCACGTTGAAATACTTCGGCCCCCGGAACGAATTGCGACCGATGCCCGGAGGCGCAATCGTGTTGTTGGCCTGCTCGAAGACGGTGAAGAAAGGCGCGCCGCCGCCGGGGAAGTTGCTCCCCGTGATGAAGGCGTCGTTTGAAGTGTCGAAGTCGGTCGTACCGCTGTAGCCCTGCGGGCGCACGGGGCAGAGCACGGGGCCGCCCGGCGTGCTGGTGCAACCGCCGACGACGGGCGTGAAGGGAAAGCCGGTGCGCGTCGTCAGGATGCCGGTGAGTTGGAAGCCGCCGAGGAGCGCGCCCGCCAGATCGCTGCGCCCGCGGAAGAACGGCAGTTCGTAGAGCGCGGACAGGTTGAAGTAGTGCCGCACGTCGAAATCCGAAGGGCCGCGCTCGGTGCGGTTGTCCTGCGGGAAGGTTTGATTCGTGACGAAGCCGGGGCCTTCGTAGGAGAGCTGGTCAATGCTCTTGCTGAAGCGATAGTTGGCCTGCATCTGGAAACCGCTTGAGAAGCGGCGCACGAGATTGGCGTTGAGCGCGTTGTAATTCGAGTTCACGTCCGGCGTCGTGAAGAAGACCTGAAAGAACGAAGGGTTGTTCGGGGCGATGAAATTCTGATTGACGAGGCGGATCAGCTTGTGGCCGGTGCTGCCCTGATAACCGAGAGTGGCCGTCAGTTTGGCGGGCAACGCCTGTTGCACTTCGAGCGAGTAGGTGTAGACATACGGGTTGGGCAAATCCTGCGGCGCGCCGTAAATTTCGACCGCGCCGCTATTGGGCGCGCCGGTGGCCGGGTTGATGCCCTGACCGAGCGCGGGATTTCGCGGATAGCTCGTGACGGAATTGCTCGTGCCGATGGCGTAGAGAATCTGGCCGCCCGCGAAGGGCGTGCTGAAGTCTTGCGCCGAAGTGCCGCAGCAGATGTTGTAGCGCGCGAAGAAGGGCGGGTTGCCGCGCACGTTGGCGAGCGGGGCGACGGGGATGCGGTTGTAAGCGATGCCGAAGCCGCCGCGAATCACCGTGCCGTCGTTTTGCTCGCCGCCGAAGCCGAGCACCCTCAGTTTCGGGCTATAAGCGAAACCGACGCGCGGCGCGAAGTTGTTGCGGTCAGGCTCGGAGAGCCGCTCGACAGGGCGCACCTGTGAATTCGACAAACCCTGCGAACCGTAGAAGAGATTGCTCAACCGCCCGTCTTTTTCCTCAAGCGGCGAATAGTATTCGTAGCGCACGCCGAGATTGAGCGTGAGGTTGGGGCGCGCCTTCCAATCGTCCTGCACGAAGCCTGCGTAATATTTCGTGCTGAAGTAGCGTTGCGCGTCGGCGGGCAGACCCGTGCGCGGGTCGGCGTTGATGGCCTCGAAGATCGGCGTGTCGTTGGCGAGATTGAAGAGACCGGAGAACGAATAGACGGGGCGCGAACCGCCGGAGGCGTCGCTGTTGTCCTGCTCGTCGCGCAGCACCACGCCGAATTTGAGAGAGTGGTTGCCCACCACTTTGCTGAGCGTGTCGCTCAACTCGAAAATATTCTGCGCGAGGACGCCCGGCGTATTCTCGCTGCGCGGCGCGCCATACCTGATGCGGCTAAAGGGCAAGCCTTCGACCTCGATGCGCGGGATGCCGAAATTCGTGTTGTCCGAATCCTGCTGCTGGTCGAGCGAGAAGCGCGTCCCGTTGAGGCGAACTTCGTTGAAAGTGGTGGGCGAAATAACGCGGCGGTAAAGAATCGTGCCCGACGTGTTGAGCGGTTTGAAGGGCAGGTCGGCAATCGGGCGGCCTTGCGCCTCCGAGTCGCTGCCGAGATTGTCTTGCCGCGTGATGTAAGTGCTGAGAGTCAGCGAGTCGTTCGCGGTGGGCGTGAAATCGAGACGCAGGTTGTACTGGTTGCCGCGAGTGCTGCCGGGGAGGGCAAACTGTATTTCCTGTATGTCGGGGATGCCGTCGAACCCGCCGCCGGTAGGCTGGCCGAGCGACACGTATTGACCTCGCGCGCCCGTCGGCGAACCGATGTCGAGTCCGCCGCTCACGACGCGGCAGCGGTTCGGGTCGTTTCCGAATGCCGCGCAACTCGGCGCAAACACGTTGACCACGCGCGGCGCGATGCCGCTCGTGGCGAAGACCTGCGCCGTCACGCCTCCCGGGCGAAGTTGCTGCACGAGTTGACGAAACTGCTCGGTCTCGACGAAAGCCCTGCCGACGCTGCTCGAAGTGTTGCGCAAACCTTCGTAGGAGAAGAAGAAGAAAGATTTATCTCTGCCGCCGAAGGTGGCGGGGCCGCCTTCGCCAAAACGCGGAAAATAGAGGGGGCCGCCGATGCTGCCGCCAAACTGGCGGATGTAATCATTGACGCGCGCGGGCGGCGCGCCCGGCCCGTTGTAGCGGTTGAAAGCGTTCAGCTTCGGCGAGTTGTACTTGAGAAACGCAGAGCCGTGAAAGTCGTTCGTGCCGTCCTGCGAGACGACACGCACTTGCGCCCCGGAATTCCGACCGTCTTCGGCGGAGTAGGTCGCCGACAGCACGCGGATCTCTTTGACCGATTCCTGATTCGGCGTGACGAGGGCTGCGCCGCCCCAGTTGAAACTGTTGACGCTCAC
>DASPJG010000477.1:0-2237 GCA_035628755.1 Pyrinomonadaceae bacterium | reverse complement strand
AGCGACGTTAGCCTGTCGAATCCGTCGCAGTTGATCACGAAGGCAACGGAACTTACCTCCCACCTCTTCAAGAAGCTGGCACCTCCCGCGGGCGACGGCGGAGTCGTCGACACGGTGAAGAATGCCGTCGCTGGCTCGGTTGCGTTATGGGAGCAGTGGCCCGTTATGCTTGCCGGCATCTTCCTGTTCTTCGGCTTTCTCTGGACCGCGCTGACCGGCATGGCTGTCGTTGTGTACGTGCACGCCAAGGTCATCGTCGGAACGTTGCTCACTCCCTGGCTAGTGTTTTCGGGCTCTAGGTCACTGGGCCTAACAGGCGTCAACCTCATCGTTTCCGCCGCGGTCGAGTTGGCCGTTCAGACAGCAATCGTCAGCGTGGGCTTTGAGGTGCTGCAGGGTTTCAGTCTCGCCCCGGAAGCTGACTTTCAGGCCATCCTTGAGACCGCTGGCGGTGCCTTCGCTGTGGCGTTTATCTGCAGTGGAGCGGCTGCAGCCGTGGCCTTGTCGGCCCGCGCGATCAAGTTCTTCTGACATGCAGCTGACGGCTGCAGTTTTGACGTGTCACGTGACACAACGTTTGGTGAGATACCTTACCTTACGTTTCAGTACCAAAATACATTTCTGTAGAACCCGTGCTTCCTGTCGCCTTTGTTTTACGCCACTGTGACTTGTAACGGTTCTCGCAGGCATCGGTCCGCCGCGAGTCCGGAAAAGGTGACACGGCATGGGCGAATCCGGTGGGCACGCTGGGGACAGACCTGACAACCGATTGAAGCCGGTTGTGCCTTGCAGACCTGTCAGACCACGCATCAGCACGGCGTTGGTCGTCAGGGTCCGTGAGACGGCCCAACTGTTCGGCTGCAGCGAGTTAGAGGCTGCATACGTGACAGTCCAACTGCTCCACGACGCACTCGCGGTGCACGGGCTCGCCTCGTCACAACTCGGACCGATGGGAGGCGAGGAATGAGAGAAAGACGGCAGCCGGAAGGCTGCAAGCAGTCGGTGTATTTCCCCGAGGAGATGTTGGACGAGGTTGCTGTGCACGCGCAGCGGCTCGAACGCTCGCTGAGTTGGGTGGTGGTTCAGTGCGTCAAACGCGGTGGCCTGGAGCACCTGCGTTCGTTGCCCGGCATCGACGACGTGGAGGCAGCGGAGTGATGGACGAGATCGAAACGCGCGTGATGTTCGACCGGATCGCGCAGTTGGAAGCCGAATTGGCGAACGTCCGCGAGCAGCGCCGACACGAAATCGCCTGCGTTGTCCTCACAGAAATGATCCGCGCCCGCTACGACCACTCGCACCACACGCCAGACGTAATCGCCAAGAACATCGGTACGGCCAAGGCGTATGCCGACAAGCTTTATCCGGAGGGACAGAGAAATGGGTGAAGAAGGAAAGACAGACGCGGACTACGCGCGAGAGCAAGCGCAACGCGATCGCGAGTATCGGCGCCACGAAGTGCTGTGCTTGTGCCTCAAGGAGCTGCTGTCGCAAAACGCCGGCAAATCGTGGTTGGCGACCGATATAGTCGGCCGTGCACGAACCGTTGCCAACCTCGCATATCCCGAGGCGGAATGAGCGATCAATTCGACGATCTCGAATACGGCTGCAGGCACCATGAGATGTTCGCGCTGGCACTCCGAGAGATCCTGCGCGCGGCAGCACCGAGCCTGATGGAAGCCATCGTCGCGCACACGCCGCAGCCCGAGATCATCGCCGCGGAGAAGTCGATCGTCGACACCGCTCGCCGCTTGGCTGATCGTTGTTATCCGGAGGAGTCACAGTGAGTCACCTCATTACGCTCGCCCTCGTCCTGCTCTGCTGCGCTCACCTCGTCGAGTTGCTGCCATCGCCAGACGCACAACGGCCATTGCGAATCGGTCTCGCGATCGCGGCACTGCTGCTGATTCTGGTGTCTTGGGCGTGCTCGGTATGACCCAGAAGGCATTGGTACTCTTGGGCGACTGCAAGGAAAAACTCAGGCTCATTGAGCCTGAGTCGCTGGATTCTTTGGTGACCGATCCGCCTGCCGGGATCGGCTTTATGAGCAAAGCGTGGGATTCGTATGACTCACTGCAGCAGTTTCAAAAAGATCTTGCCGTGGTGTTCAAGGAAACGCTGCGCGTTCTCAAACCGGGTGCTCATGGTCTAGTGTGGGCTCTACCTCGAACTTCAATGTTTACGGGCCTAGCGTTGGTAGATGCTGGTTTTCAAGTCAGAGACGCGGTTGTTCATCT
>DASPJG010000476.1:0-5065 GCA_035628755.1 Pyrinomonadaceae bacterium | reverse complement strand
CCTCGGCGCGCTTGAAGGCCAGCACGTGCACGCGGCTGTTGTTCGTGGCGAGCAGGGAAAGGCTCTTGCCGAGCGCGCCCGCGTGCTTCGCGCTCTGGAAGGCGATGAGCGGTTGATTGAGGCGTTGCGCCTGCCAATCGGTCTGGTCGCGCCGCCAGTCGCCGGAGTGTGCGGCGAGGCCATAGACGAATTCGTGATGCCCTAAGTCCTGCGTGGTCTGATCGTGGTATTCCCATGCGGTGCCCGCCCCGAGGCCGGGCGTGTAGAGCAGGGTCAGGCGCAGCGTCCGGTCGTCCGGCTTGTCGGAGCCGTACTTGCAATCGGAGAGCACGGTCACGCCGTAGTCGCCGCTCTTGTCCGTGAGATCCAACCACTGGTGCGACGGCACTTCGAATTTACGCTCGTCGTTGTTGCCGCGCTCGATTGTTCCCACGCCCCAGTTGTAAGTCGCACGCGCGTTCGCGGCGGTCAAAGGGAAGGTGGCCTTGAGCGCGGCCTCGCGGCTCTGCCAGTCTATGACGTTCCCGAACTCGACGCGATTGCCCGCGTCGCCAGCCGACAGGCGAATGGTCTGCGCGAATTTCGACCCTTCGGTCTCGCGCACCACTTCGAGCGCGACACGGGCAGCCCCGTTCTCCGCTACGCGGACTTTGGCCGCCCCGCCGACGTATGCGCGCGGCGGCTTCTGCCGGTCAGTCCAATCCATGTTCCATGCAGGCCAGTCGTGTGGCCGCTCGGTCTGGAACGCGAGCCGCGCCGGGGCGGAGAGCAACTCGCGCCCGAGCCTCTTGTCGAAGATGCTTGACACGTCGCCGTTGGCGTCCAGCGTCAGGCGATAACGCGCGTTCTCTAAAGACGAGTTCGTGACTTTGAGTTCGGAAGCGGGGGTGTCGGACGGAGCATCGGCGGCGCGCACGTCGTAGACGGCGTAGCCGACGGACGGCGCGCGGGCGAGGAATAAAACCTGCGCCGCGCCATCGCGCACGCCCGTAACCTGCGCGGGAACTTCCCGCCCGTCGGGCGCGTAGACGCGCACCGCCTTCGGCGCGCCGCCCGCGAATGAGACCGACGCTTCCACCACATCCTCGCGCTCGATGTTCAGCGGGTTATAGACAACGACGGGCGCGCCTCGGCCTTCGGTGTCGAGGCCGGAAGCGACACCTTCCGTCGCGCTCGTCAAAACTCCGGCGAACTGGTTCAACGCGATCACGTCGTCGTTCCACGAAAACTCGAACGCCTTCGGCGTCGCCGTGCCGGGCAGAATGTCGTGGAACTGGCCGCCCATAACAAGCGTCCAGGCGTCGTTGAGGCGGGCGAGCGGGTAGGGGCGCGCGCCGAGCCAGAAGGCTGCGACCGAGGCGCGCTCGGCGGCATCGGCAAGCAGTTCGTTCTGGCGGTTCCAGCGTTTCTTGTAAGCCTGCGAGTTGATAGAGCCTGCCGAGTGATTCGTCAGCAGAAACTCGCCCTTGTAGCGCGGAAGGCGCGTCGTCCATTCGGGCTTGATGTCGAGAAACATCTGCTCGGCGGTGGCCGAGAGGACTCGCACGGGGCCGTCGCCCACGCGGACGGGCGTGCCGGGGGCATCGGCTGAGGGCAGGGCGGGCGGCGGCGGCGGGATGACAGCCATCTTCCTGCCCACGACCGCATCCAGCAGCTTCACTGAAAATTCGCGCGGCGCGCCGCCGATGTCGCCGAACGCGCCGTAGTAGGTGTAATCGGCGTAGAGGCCGCTCACCTCGCCGTTGCGCCGGATGCGCGGCGGCCAATCGACGGGCGCGTAGTTCACCGCCGGGTTCGCCGCCCCGGGGTGCGGGCTCTTGCTGTAGTCCTCGCGCACGTTGCTGTCATACGGGCGCGGATTGAAGGCCGAGACGATGCCGCGCCCGTCCGGCCCTTCCCAGATGCCGATGTTGAAAGGGACTCCGACCGGAGTGCGTTGGGGCGAGTTGGGGCCGCCGACATCGGCAGCCGAACCCCAGTAGAGTTTCTGCGTCGAGAAGCCTTTGAGTCCCATGTGGGAAAGTATGCTGGGGAAGGAGGCGGGGAAGCCGAAGCTGTCGGGCAGCATGTATTCCGCGCTCGTGCGTCCGAACTCGCGGCGGAAGTAGTGCGAGCCGTAGAGTATCTGCCGGATGATCGACTCGGCGGAGGGCGCGAGCGGGTCGCCTTCCTCCATCGAGGAACCGGCGGGGAACCAACGCCCGGCGGCGACGTAACGCTTGAGGCGCGCGTAATCCTCTGGCCAGTACTCTTTCATCATGCGATAGCGGTTGGCTCCGCTGAAGTTGAAAATGTAACTCGGGTACTTCTCGAACAGCGCGAAGTTATCGCGCATGGTGCGCGGCAGAAACTCGTCGATGACCTGCGGGTACTCCCAACGCCATTGCGTGTCGAGATGCGCGTAGCCGACCACGTAGAGCGTCGGCTCTCTGGTCAAATCCGGCGGTGCGGGCTTCGGGGTGGTTTGCGCCGAAGCGGCGGAACCTAACGTGAACGAAAAGGCGAGTAGAAACGATAAACATCGTTTGATGCGAAGGGGCATGAACCGATCTCTCCTTAGGAGTTCGAGGCTGGAACAAGTGCGACACCGATGATTGATAGGACAGTTGCGCGCGCGACCTCGGATTTAGCGTTGCGGGAATAACTCCCCAAGTATAATCCCTGCCTACGTTCTTTCGGCAAATCTTGCGGCGAGATGGAAGTCGCGCTGACGGGTTGGAACGTAGAAAACCTTTTCGTTCCAGTGCGCCGCTTGCCGTAGCGGATAACGATGCCAGTTCATTGCGTCTCTTCACAGGCAGGAGAAGCGGAGACGGGATTTCATTGACACGCTCAGGTAACGGGCGTATAAGCGCAGTTGCTACACCTTGAGTCGTTACCTGTTGACGAAGCTCCCACGATCCCGTCAACCTCACGTCCGCAAACAATCACAAGGAGAAATGCGATGCGATCTCTCGCGTTTAAAACGGGCATTACCGTTGTTGCAGTGGTGTGCCTCTGCGCCCTCTTGTTAGTTACCAGCGCGCGATCTTCCCGAATCCCCAACCATACCGTCGCCCGGCAAGCATGGGAAAAAATTGTGGAGACGAACCCTCGGATTTTCAATGAACCGGTCAGGATCATCGGCCTGCACATGGGAGGCAAGGAAGTTAAGTTTGCCGAGAAATTTACAGGCGACGACAACTGGCTGAAAGGCGCGAAGTTTCGTCTGAAAAATATTACGGGGAAGAAGATCGTGTTCATCGAATTGGACGTGAACTTCCCAGAGACGCGTGCGACCGGCGCGGAGATGTCTTACCGCATCAACCTCGGCCAGATTCCCAACCTCAATCACCCGGCCACCCCGCTCTCCGTCTCATCGGGCGAGGAACTGGAAGCCGACATCAACGAGAAGCGATACGCCGCCCTGACCAAACTCATTCAGGAGCGTCATTCCCTCTCCGACATTACCAAAGCCCATATCCAGGTCGGATTCGTTGTCTTCGACGACGCTACAGCGTGGAGCGCAGGCGTTTTCTATCGTCAAGACCCGTATAACCCGAAGCGTTGGGTTCCGATTAATGGCTGACGACCTGCGCGGCGGTGCCGGAGCAGAGAAAGGCGGACTGAACATGAAGATAAGAATGATGGTGATCGTTCTCCTCACGATCTTCGCTTGCCTGGCCGTGAACCACAGCCAGAAGGGGAAGGCATTGAGTCTGGCCGCGGAGCCTGCCCGTGCTCCGCAACTTATCCCCACAGGTTGCAGCGCGACCGAGCAGTGGACTGACGACTGCGGTGAAGACGGCGTGGATGAAGAAGGTAACCCCAGATGCGGTGAGGGCATTATAAGATTCTCGCTGCCGACAGGCGCTTTCGGGGTTCAGGGATTGCAGACGCAGAATTTCAGTTGCGAGGGCACCACCTGCCCTGCGGAGAGTATGAGCGCAGCCACCTTTAACGGGAGTTGTTGTAATCAGGACGGCGACGGGTTTAACAGCACGGCTTGCGGCGGCACGGATTGCAATGATAATCCCAACGCCGGAGGGTTCAATGTCAACCCGGGTAAAACTGAGATTTGCGGCGACGGAATTGATAACGACTGTCAGGGAGGGGACGCCCCATGTCCGACTCCGACGCCGACGCCCGGCGGTTGTAATGGCGCGGCAAACTTCACGCTGTATCCTTCAACCGGCTGCCAGACGGGATTCGTGAATAACGGCGGAACCTGCACCAGAAGCAGTGCGTTCATCAGCAGGTGTTTCCAGAACGGCGGCGATTATGAGGAAGAGACGTGTACCTGCTCGGGTTGCGGCACTTGCGGCGGCTCTCCCATCCTGATAGACGTGCGGGGCGACGGGTTCTCGTTGACGGACGCCTCCGGCGGCGTCTCCTTCGACCTCGAAGGCGATGGCCTGCAGGACAGAATATCCTGGACTTCCCAAGCTTCTGACGACGCCTGGCTCGCTCTCGACCGGAACGGCAACGGAACAATCGAAAACGGACAGGAGTTGTTCGGCAACTTCACCGCGCAACCCGCTTCGGGAACGCCGAACGGCTTTTCCGCGCTTGCCGAGTATGACAAACCAAACAACGGCGGCAACAACAACGGCACGATGGATGCCGGAGACACCGTCTTCTCAAGTCTCCGCCTCTGGCAGGATGTAAACCACAACGGTATCTCCGAGCCGGGAGAGTTGCACCCGCTCTCGTCATTGGATGTCGCGTCGATTGATGTCAATTACAAGGAATCGAAGCGAACAGACGAGCACGGCAACTGGTTCAGGTATCGCGGCAAGGTGAGAGACGCGAAGGGCGCGAAGGTGAACCGCTGGGCATGGGACGTGTTTCTCATCTCAGCGCCATAAACGCTCCTCACATCAGCCGGACATCAGACCGCCCCTCAGTGACACAGACTGCGGGGCGGTCTCCTTGTTTGAACCCGCGACGCAGAGAAAGGAGATGCTTAAGGTATGAAGACAAATGTTATCAGGCCGTTGGACGGCTGATGTCAGTTGATGCGTGGCGACTATCGCGATATTCTTATCAGGAAATAAAGGGAAGCAGTCTTCATACAACGTAATCT
>DASPJG010000475.1:0-3848 GCA_035628755.1 Pyrinomonadaceae bacterium | reverse complement strand
CACAACGCGCCGGAAATCTTTTCGCCCTGCTCGTCGCGCTGATGTTCGCCATGTCTCTCTGGCTGCTCTACCTGCAAGCCTTCGTCCTCAAAGCCTTCTGTCAATACTGCCTGCTCTCCGCCGCCATCACGACGCTGCTCGCGTGTATCGTCGTCGCGCGTCGCCTGACGAAATAACGAGACGCAACTTCGTCTCGTTGCCTCCCGTCATGCCCATAGCGAAGACGCGCGCAGGCTCTCACCTGTAGTTCTGCACGTTGAGACCGAGGATGATGTCTCTTTTGGCGATCCAGACGCCGCCCGCGTTCCGGCTCAGGCGGACGATGCCTGAGCCGCCGATATTCCTGCGCCGCGAGCGTTCCTGTTGGGTGAGGAACGGGTCGTCGTCGAACACCCATTCGTCAATGTAATACTCGTTCTTGTCGGCCTCTTTGATGATCGGGTGGATGTGCGAAGGGATGTTGCTGTTCGGGTACGACGCGGGCTTGATGGTGACGAATTTATACTCGCCCTTCTCATTTGTTTTGACCCAGCCGCGCAGCCGCCCGTGCCTGCGCGCGCTGCCGGTCGCTCCGGGCGCGGGCGGATAAATGCCGCGCGCGTCCGTGTGGTAAACGTAGAGAATCACGCCGGGCGCGGGCGTCCGCCCGTCGGGCTGGTAGATAACGCCGCTCGCCTCCATCGGCTCGCCCGGCTCGGAGACCGGCGCGATCCTCGTCTCCCAATTCAACTGCGACGGCAGCCCCGTGTAGATGGCATCGCAGCCTTCGCAATATGCGCCGACGCGGCTCGCAGTTGCCGCACGCGGCTCAACCTGCGCCGGCTCCGTGCGCGCGGGACGGACGCAGTTGAGTAAAACTCCGGCGGGCAGTGCGACGGCGAAGAGGGAAGCGCGTCTGAGGAAACTCCGGCGGTTCTCGTTGTGAATTGCTTTGTCCATATCAACCTCGCTGCTGGATGGTGATCGCTCGTCTATCAGACGGCGCAAGCCACCGCTTGCTTCCAAAAAATTTCAGCCACGAAGATTAATACGGCGTTTCATTCGACGCAGTTTTGCGTCGCGCGCATCGTCATGCCCTGATCAGGTAGACGACGCCTACGACTATCCCTGCGACCAACAGCAGGAGCAGGATGAGACAACCGGCGAGGGCGAGTTTCACTTTCCGCGCGCGGTTCTCGTCGGGCGGGAGCAGCGAGTTTTGCGGGAAGTAGGGCGGCGGGGTGGAGGTCGGCATTTAATCGTTCCTTCTGATCCGAAAAAGTGAAATGCTGCCGGAATCCCGGCTGGATGTTGGCGGCATACCGGCGGCGCGAGTTTGTCGGCGTCCGCAAAATCATGCGGGCTGTTTCAATTCCTCCAACTCACAACGCAACAGTTCGGCGACGCTCCATGCCTGCGCGATGCAGCCGCGCGGCGTGTGCGGCGCATCGCCGTCGAAGATTTCCGAGACCTGCCCGACGCCCGCCCCGGTCAGATGCTCGCGGAAGGCACGCAGGAATCCGCGCGCCTGTTCGAGGCTCGCGGGCGTGCGCCCGTGCGCGCGCAGGTAAGCGGTGACGAATGGGCCGATGAGCCACGCCCAGACCGTGCCTTGATGATAGGCCGTGTCGCGCGAGTAAGAGTCGCCTTCATAACGCGCCCTGTAATCGTGATGGCGCGGCGAGAGCGAACGCAGCCCGTAGGGCGTAAGCAGTTCGCGCCGGACGGTTTCGACGACGGAGAGAGAACGCGCGCCCGTCATGATCGGATGAGGCAGGCTGAGGGCGAAGATTTGGTTGGGGCGAATCGCCGCGTCAGGTTCGCCCGCCGGGCTGAGATAGTCGTAGAGGCAATTGTCGGCCTCGTTCCAGAACAGCCCGTGGAAACTCGCGCGCGCGAGTTCGGCGAGAGCGCGACAGTGGTTGCGCATCCAGTCGTCTTCCACGCGCGCCGCGATCTCTTCGATGGTGCGAAGCGCGTTGTACCAGAGCGCCTGTATCTCGACGGCTTTACCGGCGCGCGGCGTCACCACATAGTCGCCGAGCTTGGCGTCCATCCAGGTCAACTGCACGTCTTCCTGACCCGCGCTGAGAAGTCCGTCCTGATCCATGCGGATCGAGTAGATCGTGCCGCGCTCGTGCCACTCGATGAACTCCTTCAGGCGCGCATACAGGTGCTCGCGCACAAATTCGATGTCGCCGGTGCGGCGCGCGAGTTCGCCGACGGCGTTGACGAACCAGAGCGTGCCGTCCACGTTGTTATATTCCGGCTCTTCATCGCCGTCGGGGAAGCGGTTCGGGATGACGCCCTCGCGCATGTGCGCGGCGAAGGCCAGCAGGATTTCGCGCGCGGTGTCGGATTGTTTGCGCGCGAAGGCGAGGCCGGTGAGCGAGATCATCGTGTCGCGCCCCCAATCCGTGAACCAATGATAACCGGCAATCACCGAACTGAGGTTGTCGCCACGTTTGACGAGAAACTGATCTGCCGCCGCGACGAGCAAACGGACGTAATCATCATCTCCGCTCTCACTTGCCGTCGCCTCGACCCCCGCTGTTTCGCCGCTCCCATTTTCGTCGTAGCCCGCCACGACGCTGCTGCGACGCGCGCGTTCGCTCGTTTCGAGAGATGCGGCGTCGGCGGCGACACGTTCTTCGGTCGAAGCGATGAGATTGCAGGTCGCGTCAGAAGAGCCAACTTGCCAGACGAGCAGGCACGGGTTGAAAAGGTCTTCGTGAAAATCGAAACCGCGCTCGCGCTCTTCCGGGTACTCAAAGTGTCTGTACCAGTAGCCTTCCAGAGAGGCGTGCGCCGCATCGTGCGCGAGAAAGAGGTGTGTGCTGTCGTCCTGTTTGAGCAGGCTGACGAGGTTCTCGCGGAGTTCGGCTTTGAGGAAAATATCGAGGGCTTCGCGTTGCAGGGAGTGATAATCGCGGAACGCGACGAGCGGGCGAATCTCCAAAGCCGCTGTTGTCGCGCCCGGCGCGTGGATGCGGTAGCGCACGACGGTCGTGTTCTCGCCGTGCGGCATGAAGACGGTTTTTTCCACCCTTGAATCACCGGCCTGATAGGTGAAGACGGGGAACGGGTCGAGCCGGAAATCCGACTGGAGCCGGTAGCCTTGCGGGTGGACGACGGCTGGTTCGTACAGGTTGGTGCAGAGTTCGTAACGCTGGCCGTCGAGAATGAGCGTCTCCTCTAATTTTGAGAGCAGCACGACGCGCCCGGTCGGTGGCCGGAGGGCGGCGGTGAGCAGCCCGTGATAGCGGCGCGTGTTTGTGCCGACGACGGTGGCGGAGGCGAAGCCGCCCAGATTGTTAGTCTCTAACCATTCGCGTTGCAGGGCAGTATCGAGATTTTGGCAGGCTTCCGCGTCTAATTTGATCATCTTCTCAAGTCGCTCCTCGGGGTCGGAAATCTTGTATCACAAAGTGCGGCGGGGGCTGCAAGAAATATTTACGCGGCACGTTCAGACGAGGGGGAAGAAATGTTTGAGAGGGGAGAACGGTTATGCGTAAAGCGTTAACGGCATTGGCGGGTGTCGTGTTGATCGGGGTTTTGGTGGCGTTGGCGACGGCGCAGGGCAGCCGGACAGACCGGGGCGGGAGCGGCGGCGCGCAACGACCGTCGGGGCGCATCGTCGAGCACAGGCCGGTGCAGGAACAGTTCGGCGTCGAAGTTTTGGCCGGGGGCTGGGCGCGCGAAAAATATCCGGCGCGCGGGAGAATTTACGTCGAAGCCGTGGAAGGCGAGGAGTACGCGATCAGGTTGAGCAACCCGCTGCCCGTGCGCGTTGCCGTCGCGCTCTCGGTGGACGGCCTCAACACGATTGATGCGCGGCGCACGACGGCGCGCGACGCGAGCAAGTGGGT
>DASPJG010000474.1:0-2372 GCA_035628755.1 Pyrinomonadaceae bacterium | reverse complement strand
GAGACGGAGCGCAGGTCGCGCATCAACTCCACCACTTCCTCGAACGTCTCGCCCAAGCCCACCATGATGCCGCTCTTGGTGAGCATCCCGCGCCGCTCCGTGTCGCGGCGGCGGGCGGCGCGCTCAAGGAGCGTCAGGGTCTGCTGGTATTTCGCGTCTGGACGCACGCGCCGGTAGAGCCGCGCGATGGTCTCTGTGTTGTGGTTGAGCACGTCGGGGCGCGCGTCGAGCACGGTTGCGAGCGCGGCCTCGTCGCCGTTGAAGTCTGGAATGAGGACTTCGATTTTGCACTCGGGGTTCGCGGCGCGCACTTCGCGTATGGTCTCAGCCCAATGGCCTGCGCCGCCGTCGGGCAGGTCGTCGCGGTTGACGGAGGTGATCACGGCGTAGGCCAGATCGAGATGGCGCACGGCCTCGGCGACGTGGCGTGGCTCGTCGCGGTCGAGTTCGCCCGGCTTACCCTTGCCGACGGCGCAGAAGCCGCAATGGCGCGTGCAGATGTCGCCGCCGAGCATGAAGGTGGCCGTGCGGTCAGACCAGCACTCGAAGATGTTCGGGCAGCGCGCCTCCTGACAGACCGTGTGCAGGTTCAAGCCCTCGATCAGGTTGAAGACGTGGTTCTGGTTTGTCGGGTCGCCGATGCGAATTTTCAACCAGTCGGGCTTGCGCCCCGTCGGGCGTCCCGCGGGCGGATTATTGCTGATAACTTTTAACTCGCGGCTCAATAAATTAGCTCCACAATGATTTTTGACTTGCGGCTATTTTAACACCTGCCGGAGTCGCCTGTCGCTTCCCGCTCACCTCTGTATCCCGAAGTTGCCGAAGATCAGCGCGATGACGATCAAGCCCACGATTACCACCGTGAGCGCGATCAACCAGAACCGGAAGACGTTGCGCACCGGCGCGTTTTTCTCGACCTTCAAAGGCTCTTTGAGCGGATTGTTTTGGTCCAAGACCTTGTCCTCCCCATGCTCGCACTTAAAACATTTTGCCGACCTCTTCGGCCATCCGCCGCGCTGCTACTGCACGAACCGCACGAGCGCGTCGGCGTCCACATTGCCGCCGGAGATTACCACCCCGGTGCGTCGAATGTTTGCCGGAAGTTTATTAAAAAGCGCGGCGGCGATGCCGAGCGCGCCCGTCGGCTCGACGAGTATTTTCAGACGGAACAGCAGAAACTTTAGAGCCTCGACGAGTTCGGCGTCCGAGACGAGCAACACATCCTCGGCGTGTCTTTCGACGAACGGAAACGTCAGCGCGCCGGGCGACTGGACGCGCGCCCCGTCGGCGATGGTCGGCGGCGGCGGGATCGTCACGCGCGCGCCTGTCAGAAACGACTGTCGCGTGTCGTCGCCCGTTTCCGGTTCGACGCCGAAGCAGCGTATCCGGGAGTTGATGCCTTTCGCCGCCGTGCTCGCCCCGGCGAACAGCCCGCCGCCGCCGCAGGGCATCACTATCGCGTCGAGGTCGGCGACTTCTTCGAGCAGTTCGAGCGCGCATGTCCCCTGTCCGGCCATCACGTGATAATCGTCGTAGGGCGGGACGAGCACGCGCCCGGTGCGCTCGGCCACTTTGCGCGCGACCGCCTCGCGGTTGTCGCTCTGGCGGTCGTAGAAGACGATCTCCGCGCCGTATTCGCGCGTCGCCGCCACCTTCGCGCGCGGCGCGTCTTCCGGCATCACGATCACGGCGCGCGTACCCGCGTCGCGCGCCGCCAGCGCGACGGCTTGCGCGTGATTGCCGGAGGAGAAAGCCGCGACGCCGCGCGCACGTTCCTCCGCGTCGAGCGTGAGAATCCTGTTGGTCGCCCCGCGCATCTTGAACGACCCGGCGCGCTGGAAATTTTCGCACTTGAAAAAGACCTCGCGCCCCGCCGCCCGGTTAAAGGCGCGGGAAGACATGACGGGCGTGCGATGAACGTGCGGCGCGATTCGCTCGCGCGCCTCGCGTATGAATTCAAGCGTCAACATATTCGTGTTCAAGCGTCATCTCGAAAACTTCACTGAAGCGCGCGATGATGCGCTCCTCCACCTCGGGCAGGGGCAACTCGCTGCCGAGCAGTTCGTGCATCGAGGTGACGGGTTCGCCTTCGCAGGCGATGATCAGGTCGAAGAAGCTGAGGTCTGTGTTGACGTTCAGCGCGAAGCCGTGCGTCGTGACCCAGCGTGAGATGTGGACGCCGATGGCGGCCACCTTGCCGCGCGCCGTGTGGACGCCGGTCAAGCCTTTAATCCTGAAACCCTTGATGCCGAAATCCGCGAGCGCGCGAATCAACGCCTCTTCGAGTTCGCGCACGTAGCGGTGAACGTCTTCCCGTTCGGGACTCAAATTTATGATCGGGTAGCCGACCAACTGCCCCAGCCCGTGATAAG
>DASPJG010000473.1:0-4082 GCA_035628755.1 Pyrinomonadaceae bacterium | reverse complement strand
GGGGCGGTCGCCACGGCGAACTGCTCCGCGTTCAGTTCTTCCCGGTAACGCGCGAGGCGTTCGGGCAGGGCAGACGCGCCCGCCGGTCTTTTAATGACGTAACGCTTCATATCAATCGCGGATTGCGGTTTCCTGCTCTCGCATCTTCTATCGTCTCAAGCCGCTTCGACGAGGGCGATCTCCGGCGGCGTCAGGGCGTACAACTCGTAGACGAGCGCGTCGATCTGCGCGTCGAGGGCGGCGCACCTGCGTTCGTAGAGGCTGCGCTCGGCATCCGTCCCCGCGCCCGCCAACTGCCGCTTCGCCGCCAGCATCGCCGCGACGAGCGACACCGCCCGTTCGTGCCGCGCTTCGTCGGCGGCATCGGAGAAGTTGATGGTGCGAATGGGAGTGCGGGCTAACACGTTTCCGTTTATTTCCAGACCTATCCCGCGTCGTTTCGCGTGATGGCGATACCACTTCCACATCAGGCGCGAATTGAGCAGCGCGGTAATGTAGTACAAATGCTCGTTCGTCGTCTCGAAAGGCACGAACACGTTGACGCTGAAAGGTACGTAGACCGGCTGCTCGACCGGCACGAAGGCCGGGCGCGCGCCCATCTGCACGGAGAGAATCTTCGCCGATTCCCACAGAGTTTCATCGCGCGGCCAGTGTAGATGCCACCATGAATTTGCGCCGTTCCGCGTCTCGCGCCGCATCTCCATGATGTCGCGAAAGCGAACCAGATGGGCGCGCAGATTAGGATACGCCTCGATGTCCGGGCAGGTGGTTCTGGTCGAATAGATCAAGGCGAGCGAGGGCGTCGCCGCAAGACTGTAACGCCCCAGATCGCAGAGGTCATAGTAAGGCCGCAGCAGCTTTTTTTCAGCCGCGGTTAATCTCAGGCGCGCCGCCTCTTCCGGGCGCAACGCGAAGACGCCTTCACCGCTCGTCCACCGGTTTCCAAACTTCTCGTTGGTCTTGCGGTTGATTGCTGCCGGGTTCTCCGCAATACCCTGCCGGATGAGGCCGAGACTGTTCAACGGCGCGCCGAGATCGAGTTTCGACAACAGTTCGTCCGAAGGAGGTTCGAGATCGATCTTACCGTTCGAGTATAACTGCGCGGGGGTCTTGCGGAAGATTTTGACGGGGGCGATCCCGGCCACAAAGGCTTCGGCGTCGATCTCCTTAGTCGGCTCGACGAGTTTGATCGTGGTGGGGGCGTTGCCGGGCGCGTTCGTTATCCTGATGGTCATGTGCTGCCCCGAAACCTCTTTGAAGACTTTCAATTTCTTAAAGAAGAAAATTTCATCTACGTGGGCTTCTTCGCGCAGAGCCTTGATCAGTTTTTCCGCTCCCGTGCCTGATGTCCAGTAGGCATTGACGATGAAGGAGAGGGGGCGCGCCGGTTTGAGCAGTTCGAGGGCGCGATGAACGAAGTAGTACCACAAGTCCATGCGTGCGACGCGATACTTGACGCCGAATTTCGTCGCCCCGATTTCGGCCATCAACTCTTTATAATCCAACTCGCGCCGGTAAGGCGGGTTGCCGACGATGGCATCAAATCCGCCGTCCCTCATTATTTGAGGAAACTCCTGCGCGAAGCTCATCGGGTTGATCCTGCGCAGGTCGTCCTTATCGAAAAGTTGATCCGCGATGTTCTCCCAATCGATCAGCGAGTTGCCGCAGACGATGTTTTGGTTAAGCGCGGGCAGGAGGGCTTGGCGGAACGCGAGTTGGTGCGTGCGGGTGGTGGCGGTCGTCTCCGCTTCGAGCAGTTTGAGGTAGAGCGAAAGCTGCGCCACCTCGACGGCCTGCGCGTCCACGTCAACGCCGTAGATGTTGTTCAACAGGATCGTGCGCTTCTGCAAGAGCGACAGGCGCAAAGTTCCCTCGTCCGTCTCCGTGCATCCGGCCTTCAAGCCCTCGGCGCGCGTGCGCCGGTTGCGGTTGTAATATCCGGCGTGATAGGCGAGCAGCAGGTCGAACACGCCGAGCAGGAACGAACCCGACCCGCACGAGATGTCTGCGAAACGCAGAGGCCGTATCTCCTCCGGCGTCTTGCCCGCGATCAACTGCCCGACCGTCTGCTCCACGATGTAGCGCACGATGTATTCCGGCGTGTAATAGACGCCGCCCGCCTTGCGCACCTCCGGCTTCGGCACGACGCACGCTTCCCCGCCAATGACATCGATGGTTCTGCTGAGAAAGCGTTCGTAGATGCTCCCCAGAATGTGGATCGGGATGAGATTGAAATCATAGGGCGAGCGCGCGTGCGAAAGATTCTCGCAGATGCCCGCGAAGGCGCGCTCGTCCACGCGAAACGCAGGCGCGTCCAGAAGCGCGTGCTCTTTGAAGATGATGCCGTTGTAGACGCGGTCGAGACGGCGCGACGCGGCGACGAATTCCGCCCACGGCGCATGCGACAGGGCGAAACGCTCTACGAGTTCGTCCGTCTCGATCAACTTGTCTTCGAGAAAACGCATGAAGACGAGGCGGTCGAGCGTGCGCTGCGTCGCCTCGGTCAACTGCGCGCCGTCGAGTTGCGGGTTGTCCTGCTTGAAGGCGCGCGCCAGTTGTTCGCGATACCCGTCGAGGTCTTGCAGGAAAGATTCGTCAATGCTCTGGTACGCGCCCTTTGCAAACAGCGCGGCCTGCACGCCGCGCCGCCCGGGCTTTGCGAGCCGCGCCGCGTATGCCTCCAGTGCGCCGCGCTCCACGTCCTCGCGCGAGAAGAGATGATAGAGGCGTCGAAACTTCTCCTCGTCGGCGTAGTCCGTGTAGTGAAACTTTTCGAGCGCGCCGTATTGCAGCACCGCGTCGATGTCGGGCTTGTAGCGACAGTCGAGCACGCGTAGCTGCTCGAAGTCCATGAGCACGGCGACGGGCGTGCGCGCGTGCCAGCCGTAGCGCATCGTCTGAAAGTAGTCCTGCGCGTTGTCGAGCTGGCGGCTCGGCTTCTTCGCCTCGACGAAGAAACGCACGTCTCGATAGTTCGGCGCGACCGAGAAACTGTAATCGGCGCGCTTGCCGCGCCCTTCGACGTTGACGTTTCGCTCCACCGACACTTCGCACGCATGCGGGTTCTTCTGCGTCTCATGCGTCACGTCCCAGCCGAGCGCGATCCAGAAACGGTTGATGAAGTCAGTGCGCACGGCTGCTTCGCTGTAAGCGGGCGAGAGAAACTGCGCCTCGTTTTGCCGGAATTCCGCGACCAGTTTTTGTATTTGTGAGAAGGCTTCAGCGAAGTTGCGAGCGACCATAGCGGCATACTATAACAAACCGCCGCGTCGCCGGTCGCGCCGGCGCAGATGGCCGCGTTGCATTCGCGCGAGAGGAAAGTTAGGATGAGTGCAGGCAGAACAAACTTTAATTTCGATGCGAAGAGAGGTCTAAGGCGATGAAGTTTCCGGGCGGCATGAACATGCAGCAGATGATGAAGCAGGCGCAGCAGATGCAGGAGAAGATGCAGCGCGAGATGGAGGCGCTCGTCGTTGACGCCACGGCGGGCGGCGGCGTGGTGACGGTGCAGATGAGCGGCACGAAGGAAGTCACGTCAATCAAGATTGACCCCGAAGCCGTGAAGGAAGGCGATGTCGAGATGCTTCAGGACTTGATCGTCGCCGCCGTCAACGAAGCCGGGCGCAAAGTTGACGAAGCGATGCAGGGCAAACTCGGCGGCATGCTCCCGCCCGGGCTTCTCTAGTTTCGAGTTTCAAGTTTCAGGACTGAGGTTGTTCGTTCTTTAGTTCTCCGTCCCTTCGACTTGAACCCTGCAACCTGAAATTTGAAATCTAATTTATGCTGGATTACGCAGAGCCGGTCACGAAGTTGATAGACGAGTTCAAACGCCTGCCGGGCGTGGGGCAGAAGTCCGCGCAGCGTCTGGCGTTTCACGTCCTGCGGATGCCGGAGCAGGACGTGGCGCGTTTCATCGCGGCGATGGAAGAGGTGAAGCAGAAGATCGTCTTCTGCACGGTCTGCAACAACCTGACGGACGTTGACCCGTGCCGTTACTGCGCTTCCACCTCGCGCGACCGCTCGATCATCTGCGTGGTGGAAGAACCCTACAACCTCGTCGCCGTAGAGAAGACGCGCAGCTA
>DASPJG010000472.1:0-2773 GCA_035628755.1 Pyrinomonadaceae bacterium | reverse complement strand
TGTTGACGCTCACGCCGTCGATCTGAAAGTTGTTGCTCGACAGGCGTTGGCCGTTAGCGGAAATCTGGACTTGATTCTCGGTCTGAAAAACGGAATTGTTCGAGCCGCCCGGCCCCGTCGTGTTCGGCAGACCGACTGCGTTGCCGTTCGCCGCGCGCCCGCCGTCGCCAAACACGCCCGGCGTCAGGCGCAGCAGTTCGTAAGGGTCGCGCCCGACCTGCGGCAATTGCCGAATCTCGCGCGTGGTCACGGCGCGCGAGACGTTGCCGTTCTCGGTTTCCAGCGCCTGCTCCGAAGTTCCCGTCACCGTCACGGTCTCGGACAGTTCTCCCGTCGTGAGCAACAGGTCGAGCCCCTGCGTCTCTTCGGCGTTGACGACGATGCTTTCGAGCACCTGTTTCTTGAAGCCGGATTTCTCCGCCGTGAGCGTATACGCGCCCGGCGCGAGTTGGGAGAAGCGATAAAAGCCGTCGTCGCTGGCCGTGGTGGTCAGGCTTTTATTGGTTTCTTTGTTCGTTAGAGTCACGGTCGCGCCCGGCACGACCGCCCCGCCGGAGTCTGTGATCGTGCCTTGCAGCCCGGCTCTGAACTGGGCGTGCGCGTTGATGCCCGCGCAGCAGAGCAGGAGCAGGCAGCAAGCGAGGGTGCGGAAAACTCTGATCGACGGTTGATGCATAGATGAACCTCCACGAGGAGCCTCACGCATGGCCTGCGCTTCGGACGGGATGCACGAAAGCCTGCCAGCAGAGTGAGGTCGGAAAGACCTGTATCAGCTTCCGGTGGCTACCGGAATCAATTTCAGGGTACGGTTAAGGTAGAAATCTTACCGCGCCGCCGCCATAATTTGCCGGGACAACAAAGGGTAAACGCAACTTAACATTGGACTGTGAATAATTCAATGGAAATTCACGGCGTCACTTTGTTAAGCTACGGCCATCGATCAGACAGTTTTATGTTTACTGATCCGCCGGGGCGGCGAGAAATCTAGTTTGCGGTCTCTCGGTCTCCGCCCGTCTTTCATCTCGTACCGCACGCGTGCGCTTCGGTTCTCCCGTCTGCGGCGCGGTCACAAAAGAAGGAGCTTGATTAATGTCTAGACGCAAATTTTTCCTGTTGTCGGCGGTTGTGTGTGTGTTGACGCTGGCCGCCTGTACGAGCGGCGACAGCGGGACGGGGAGCAACGCCGGGAGCGCGGGCGGCGGGGGAGCGGCGCGCCAGAAGAAGGGGCCGAACGACAAGGTGTTCATCGGCTTCCTGATGGACACGCTCAAGGAGGAACGCTGGCAGCGCGACAAGGACTTGGTGGAGCGGCGCGCGCAGGAAGTGGGCGCGCAACTCTCCGTGCAGGTGGCGAACGGCGACGACAACCTGCAAATCAAGCAGGCCGAGAATTTGCTCTCGCAGAACGTTGACGTGCTCATCGTCGTGCCGCACAACGGCGAGATCGCGGCCACCATCGTCGAAATGGCGCACCGCGAGGGCGTGCCGGTTATCAGCTACGACCGCCTGATCAAGAACTCGGACGTTGATCTCTACGTCTCGCATCAGGTCGTCAAGATCGGCGAGTTGCAGGCCGACTACATTCTCAAGCGCGCGCCGAAGGGCAACTACATCATCGTGCAAGGCTCGGCCACCGACAACAACGCGCGCCTCCTGCACGACGGGCAGATGAACGTTTTGAAGCCCGCCGTGGATCGCGGCGACATCAAGATCGTCGTGGATCAACCCGCGCGCGAATGGTTGGCGAGCGAAGCCCTGAACATCGTGGAGAACGCGCTCACGCAGGTCAACAACGATGTCGTGGCCGTCGTCGCTTCCAACGACGGCACGGCGCGCGGCGCGATCCAGGCTCTCGACGGGCAGCGGCTCGCGGGCAAAGTGCTGGTCTCCGGTCAGGACGCAGACCTCGCCTCGCTCCAACTCATCGTCGAGGGCAAGCAGACGATGACGATCTACAAGCCGATCCAGCCGCTCGCCTACGGCGCGGTTGAGGCCGCGCTGAAACTCGCGCGCGGCGAAACCGTCCAGACCAACGACACGGTTGATAATGGCCGGAAGAAAGTGCCCTCGATGCTCTACGAGCCGATTGCCGTGGATAAAAACAACATCGGCGTGATCGTCAAAGACGGCTACCAGACGCTCGAAAAAATCTGCGAGAAAGTCCCCGCCGGGCAATGCCCGAAGATCGAGACCGGGACTTCTGCCGCCGCCATGCAGTAAACAGTTTGCTGCACGGAGCGGCGCGGGCGCGGCCTCGCTTCTCGCCCGCGCCGCTCCATGCAGCGACGAGACATTTGCGAACAGCAAGTGAAACGCCCGCGCGTGACGAACGAGCATGATGACCACCAAGACCGCTGACGTTGACGCCGCGCCTTTCTTGGAGATGCGCGACATCACGAAGACCTTTCCCGGCGTGCGCGCGCTCGACGGCGTGACCTTCGATCTGCGTGCGGGCGAGTTTCACGCGCTCGTCGGCGAAAACGGCGCGGGCAAGTCAACGCTGATGAAGATTCTCGGCGGCGTCTATCCCTACCCCGAATACGGCGGCGAGATTCGCATCGAGGGCGCGGTCAAACAGTTTCGCGGCGTGCGCGACGCGGAGGCCGCCGGGATCGCCGTCATCTATCAGGAACTCTCGCTCGTCAAAGAGATGACCATCGGCGAGAACATCTTTCTGGGGCGCGAGCCGAGCCGCTTCGGCGTCATCCGCTGGGACGAACTCTACGCCCGCGCCCGCCAACTGCTCGCAGACCTCCGCCTCCCGCTCGACCCG
>DASPJG010000471.1:0-4390 GCA_035628755.1 Pyrinomonadaceae bacterium | reverse complement strand
CCTCTTTAACATCCAGAGCCTCCTCGTCGCGCCGATCCTCAGACCCGACAGGGCTGTGCGCCTCTCGCGCTTCGGCGCGACCTTCACGCGCGACACGCGCGACCGGCAGTTCGACCCCTCGCGCGGCCAGTTCCTGACCGTTGACTACGCCGTCGCCATCAAACAACTCGGCGGCAATCTTTCGTTCACCAAGTTGCTCGCCACCTATCGCCGCTATTTCCGTTTCGGCGGCGGCCCCGACACGTTGCTGCTCGCCAGCGAGCGCGGCGGCCTGCTCGGCGGTTTGCAGAGCCGCGTGCGCGGCACGGTCTTCGCCATCAACCTCAACCTCGGCATCGCCAACCTCTTCAACCCGACCGACCGCAACGAAGACGGCGTAATTGACGACGTTGACAAGACGCTCCCCATCAGCGAGAGGTTCTTTACCGGCGGCTCGACGACGCTGCGCGGCTTCGGCTTCGAGGAGGCCGGCCCCCGCCTCGCCGTCTGCCCGACCGGCTCGAATCTGGGCAGCCAGATCAACGTCCAGAACTGTACGGGCGGCGTCTTCCGCGACTCGAACGGCGACCCCGTCACGCTCAACCCGTTCACAGTGCCCGTCGGCGGAAACGCCATGGCGGTTGCGAATCTGGAAGCGCGCGTGCCCCTGACGAAGACTTTTCAGATCGTGCCTTTCTACGACGGCGGTAACGTCTTCCGCCGCATCGGCGACATCTTCGGGCGCAACGACCGGCGACCCGGCGACACTATCAACATGCGTAATTTGCGCGTCCAGTGGACGCACACCGTCGGCCTCGGCCTGCGCATTCGCACGCCCATCGGCGCGCTCGGCGTAGATTACGGCTTCCTTCTCAACCCGCCGGATTTTGAACTGCCGCAGGCCTTCCCCTCGCCGCCCGCCACAGTGCGCCTGCGCCGCGCGCAGTTGCATTTCCGCTTCGGGCAGGCGTTCTAGGAAAGGCGAAGGGAATCAGGGACAAAGAAAGTGATGAAGAGACGAGTTTCAATCAACGGGTTCGCAAAAGCGGCGCGCGCTTTTCTGCTCGCTCTCGCCCTGTGCACCCTACCCTTCTTCGCCCTGTATCCCGCGCCCGCATCGGCGCAGGAGATCGTTGACCGCTGGGTGGCGACGATCAATCAACGCGAGTTGATCACCTACACGGACTTGCTCTGGCAGTTGGCCTTGCAACCCGACACGCCGATTGACGAACCGCGCTCCGAAGATTTGCAGCGCGTCCTCAATCTCTTGATTGACCAGCGGCTCATCTCGCAGGAGGCCGGGAAACTCCCGACCATCACGCCCTCCGACGCCGACGTTGATCGCGCCACCAACGAACTCGTCAAACGCTTCCCCTCGCAGGCGGCCTTCTACGAACGCCTCGCGCGCGTCGGCCTCACGGGCGAGGGCTTGCGCGAGATCGTCCGCCAGCGCGTCGAGATCGAAAACTATCTCAACTTCCGCTTCCGCTCCTTCACGATCATTTCCACGCAGGAGATCGCGGACTACTACCGCGACGTGTACGTGCCACGCCACCGCCGCCAGACGCCGGGGCGCATCGTCCCCACCCTCGAACAGGCCACGCCCGAAATCGAGCGCACGCTCACCGAAGACAAGATCGAATCCGACACCGACGCCTTCCTCGAAGACGCACGCACCCGCGCCGAGATCGTCATCCTTAATCAGGTGTGAAAAGCCGTCAATCGTGAATCGTGAATAGAAGGAAAGCAGGTTTTCACTATTCACGATTTACGATTCACGATTCACGGCTTTTGACCATTTACGATTGACGATTTACGATCCATCCATGTGGCGCAAAAATACAGAACAACCCAAGAGATTGCGCGTGGGGCTGGCGTTGTCGGGCGGCGCGGCGCGCGGGGCGGCGCACGTCGGCGTGTTGAAGGTGCTGCTGGAGGCGGGCGTCCCCGTCGACTGCGTGGCGGGCACTTCGGCGGGCGCGCTCGTCGGCGGCGCGTTCGCGGCGGGAATGACCATCGCGGAACTCGAATGTCTGGGGCGCGAGATGCGCTGGCGCAACTTCGGGCGGGTGACGCTCTCGCGGCTCGGCGTGCAATCGAACGCGCGCATGGAGGAATACATCCGCGCGCGTTTCCCCGTCACGCGCTTTGAAGAGATGCCGATCGCTTTCGCCGCCGTCGCCACGGACTTGCACACGGGGCAGGCGGTCGTCATGCGCGACGAGGGCGACGTGGCGTTTGCGATTCGCGCCAGTTGCGCCGTGCCCGGTTGGTACGTGCCCGTGACGGACGCGGAGGGGAGGCAACTCGTGGACGGCGGGCTGGTTGCCAATTTGCCCGCCGCCGCCGCGCGCTCGCTCAACCCGGACATAGTGATCGCCGTGGACGTGAATTTCGAGGGCGCGAAATTTCTGGGGCCGCCGCAGTCGGCCATCGGCGTGCTCTTTCAGTCAATGATGGTCGTGCAGCGCACTGTCTCGTCGCACGAGGGGCGCAACGCGGACATCGTGATCCGCCCGAAGGTCGGCCACATCCGCTGGGACGAGATGACGCGCGCCGCCGAATTGATCGCGGCGGGCGAAGAGGCCGCGCGCGACGCGCTCGACGGCATCAAGTCGCTGCTCACGCCGCCCCTCGAAGAACACCCGACGTGGATACAACGCCTCCTGCACCGTCCAGCCGCGCCCGCCGCCAAATCTCAAGCCACGCACGCGCGCGAAGATGGCAAACATCGCACGCCGCAACCCTAAACGAATCGTTTCCAGACAGCCACGCGCGCCGCGTCACTTTCGCCGGTGTACCGAAAAACGACGCGCCCCACCCCGGCAAAACTCACGAAGCCTTACAGTAAGTCTCCGCGCAAGCTTCTAAACTCTTTGCAGAGCAGGGCATATCCTGCCACGCGGGCACGCGCCCGCGCTCGTTCCGCCTGCTGGCACAAACATTGCTCAACAGTTCGGCAGAACACATCTTGAAGGGGTGCAGCGGGCATGAAAGAATTGGGAAATAATCTGGTGCAACTGGTTGCCGTCATCATGTTGATGATCACTCTCGCCGTTTCGACGGCGGCTCTCTCCCAATGGGCAAGTTCCGATACGAGCGCGGACGGCGACCGGATTGAGCAGGCGGACGCGGTCACTCTTGCTCCGAGCGCATCCGTCGCGCCTTAAAGCGGGCGCGCTGCATGGGCGGCGAACTCGTTCAAAGAATTCGCCGCCGATTAGTCGTTTACATACCACATCGCAAAGTCGTGAACCCAACGGTACGGGCGAAAAACGTCCCGAAGGCAGGGCTACGTGTGTCTGAAAAACTTGTTCGTTGTTCGTTAGTCCATTGTCTGTTGTTTGTGGCTATCGCACACGCTGCTAAAGGTTGATCTGAACGACTGACAACTGACCACGGACAAGTTTTGATCAACTAGTATGACTGACAGCGGACAAGTTTTGACCACTGACGACGGACAAAGGACAACGGACAGTCTTTCATAATGGCGATTGAAATCACATCGGAGCGGCGTGAAGCGCGCAGGCTGCCGCGCCTGTCGAAAAAGCGGCGGCACGCAGCAGTGGGAATAGCGCACGAGAAGCGAACCCGCGACTGGCCGCGATACCTGCGCCTTGCCGGTGTGACCGCGCTCGTCCTGTGCGCTGCCGTCGTCGTCTCGCTCGTCTATTGCTACCGGGGTGCGGCGCAGACGATTGACCGCCGCCTCGCCTCCGGCTACCTGACGAGCCACGCCGGGCTGTACGCCGCGCCGCGCGTGCTGCGCGCCGGGCAAAAATTTCCGCGCGAGCGTCTGGTCGAAACCCTACGCCGCGCCGGATATGTCGAAGAGTCTGCGAGCGACGTGTGGAGCGGCGCGTTTCGCGTCAACGCTGACGGCGCGGTCGAGATCAGCCCGCGTCGCATGTCCCGCGCGGAAGGCGCGGGGGCGGAAGGTTTCGCGCCCGAAGTCGTGCGCGTTGAGTTTGATCGAAAAGAACGCATTGGCGGGATCACGGGCGACGGCATCACGCTCGACGCCTTCGCGCTTGAGCCGGAAGCTCTCACGAACGATGCCGCGACGAAGACCGGCACGCGCGCCACGCTCGCCTACGCAGACATCCCGCCCGTGCTCTCGAATGCCATCCGCGCCATCGAAGACCGGCGGTTCTTCGAGCACCACGGCCTTGACGTGACGGGCATCAGCCGCGCGCTCCTGAGCTGGATGGGCGACACGGCGCGCGGCGCGGGCGCGCCTGAGCGTCAGGGTGGCTCGACCATCACGCAGCAACTCGTCAAGAACACTTATCTCACGCCGGAGCGCACGCTTTCGCGCAAGTTCAACGAAGCCCTTCTCTCCGCCGCGCTCGAACGCCGCCTCTCGAAAGAAGACATCTTCGCGCTCTACTGCAACGAAATTTATCTAGGC
>DASPJG010000470.1:0-6721 GCA_035628755.1 Pyrinomonadaceae bacterium | reverse complement strand
GCAGAAGCTCTGAACCCCGCCCTGAACGCGATTGTCACCTTCGCGCCGGACGCGCCGGAGCAGGCGCGCGCCGCCGAGCGCGCAGTGATGAGCGGGGTTGATTTGCCGCCGCTGCACGGCTTGCCCGTGACGATCAAAGACACCATCGCCACCGCCAATCTGCGGACGACGAGCGGCTCGCGCGTGCGCGCCGATTATGTTCCCGCGTCGGATGCCACGGCGGTTGCGCGGCTGCGCGCGGCGGGCGCAATCGTCTTCGGTAAAACGAACGCATCCGAGTTGGCTATCGAATACAACGCGGACAATCCGGTGTTCGGGCGCACCAACAACCCGCACGACCTCGCACGCACGCCGGGCGGATCGAGCGGCGGCTGCGCGGCGGCGGTCAGCGCGTGCTTGTCGCCTGCGAGTCTGGGGAGCGACCTCGTCGGTTCGATTCGCATCCCGGCGCACTTCTGCGGCGTCGCGGGTCTGTTCCCCACGCCGGGGCGCATCCCCTCAGACGGCCACTTTCCGCCGACCGAAGGTGCGCTCGCCGCAGGCGCGAGCCTCGGCCCGCTCGCCCGCACAGTTGACGATCTCGCGCTTCTCTTCGACGCGCTCACACGCGAAGACCGCACACACGCCGCCTCTCTCGCGAACGCCGACGACCGGCCTGTGCCCGACGCGCAACTGCGCAAGCTCCGCGTCGCCTGCTATGCGGACGACGGGGCGGTGCGCGCGTCGGAAGAGACTGAGCATGCGGTCTGGGCTGCCATGCGCGCGCTCGCGGCTGCCGGGATGGAGACGATTGACTCGCGCCCGCCGGAGATCGAAAGGGCAAGCGATTTGTGGCTCGCGCTCTTTCCGCGCGCCGTCGCCGAGATCGTGCGCGCGGAGTATGCGGGGCGCGAGGAGTTGGCGGGCGCGGCTGCGGGCGCGATCCTGCGGCGCGGAGAGGCAGTGTCCGGTGCTGCGCCCGAAAATAATCAGGACGCGTGGGCTGCGCGCGACCGCCTGCGCGCGTCTCTGCTCGAACGAATGCGCGAGACGCCCTTGCTGCTCGCGCCGGTCGGGGCGGTCGCGGCCTTCGCACACGGCGCGCGCCGGGTTGAAGTCGGCGGCGAACAGGTCAACACGTTTCGCGCTTTCGGCTATGCGCAGGCGTGCAACGTGTTCGGGCTGCCCGCGGCCTGCGTGCCCGCAGGCCACACGCGCGCGGGGCTGCCCGTCGGCGTGCAGATCATCGGGCGGCCATTTCAGGAGCGTTTGGTGCTGGCCGCCGCGCGCGTCGTCGAGTCTGCGCTCGGCGGTTGGCAACCGCCGCCTGCGGCTCTTCCATCAAGACACGGCAATCAGCTATAGTCTGCGCGCACAACTTCCAGCGGTTGTCGCCGCAACCGCATCAGCGTTAGCTCAACTTCGGAGGCACACACATGGACATTATTTTCCTGTTCTTCTTTTTCATCATCGCCATCTTCCTGCTGGTCGTCGCCGCCAAGACGATCAAGATCGTCCCGCAGGCGACGGTGCTGCTCATCGAACGGCTCGGCAGTTTTAACCGCCTCGCCAGCAACGGCCTCAACATCATCATCCCTTTCCTCGATAAGCCGCGCGCCGTCTATTGGACGAACGTGCGCCCCGGCCTGACCTCGATTGACCTGCGCGAGCAGTACATAGACTTGCCGCCGCAGCCCGTCATCACGCGCGACAACGTGACCATCCACGTCGATTCGGTCGTCTACTGGCAGGTGATGGACCCGATCAAGGCCGTCTATGAAGTGGCCGATCTCGTCGGCGGGCTGGTGCAGTTGACCATCACGGGCATGCGCTCGGTGATGGGCGAGATGGATTTGGATCACACGCTCTCGTCGCGCGACCAGATCAACGCCAAGCTGCGCCTGATTCTCGACGAGGCGACCGACAAGTGGGGCGTGAAGGTGACGCGCGTTGACGTGAAGAACATCAACCCGCCGGAAGACGTGCGCCTGACGATGGAGAAGCAGATGACGGCGGAACGCAATCGCCGCGCGCTCGTCTTGCAAGCGGAGGGCGACAAGCAGGCCGCCATCACGCGCGCCGAGGGCGAGAAGCAGGCTTCGGTGACGCGCTCGGAGGGCGAGAAGCAGTCGGCGATCTTGTCGGCTGAAGGCGCGGCGCAGGCGCGCCTGCGCGCCGCAGAGGCCGAGGCCGAGGCCATCCAGCGCATCGGCGAGGCGATGGCGCAACAGGCCGAGTCGGCGCAGTATCTCATCACGCAACGCTACATCGAGAGTTTCAAAGAGATGGCTCGCGGCAACAACACGAAGGTCATCTTCATGCCGATGGAGACCTCGGCGATGCTCTCCAGCGTCGGCGCGATCAAAGAGATGTTCGCGGAGACGGGCGAGCGCAGCCAGCGCAAAGGCGAGGGGAACAACCAGCCCCCGCCGCGCCAACTGCCGACGTAAACGCGCAGGTTAAATGTGGAACAGAACGGCGGGCGGCGAGCCGTCGAATTTCAGATGTGAGATGTGAAATTCGACGGCTCGCCGCCCGCTTCCGCTTTCAACTCGTGTCGAGACAGCGGGGTGTAGCGCGAACCTCCCGCGCCGAGTTGGCTCTGCATGATGACGAACTCGCCGACGCCGAAAGTCGCGGGCGCAAAATACGTCTCGCGGTGAAGTTCGGCGATGTGGTGCGCGGCGGCGTTGGGGATGCGGATGCGCGCGATGGTGAGGTGCGGGCGAAAAGCGCGCGTCTCGCAGGGAAAATTTTCGCGCGCGCATTCGGCTTCGAGCCGCTCTTGCAGTTGCGCGAGGCTGCCCGTGGCGTCGTCCTTGAGTCCAAGCCAGAGCACGCGTGGTTTGCCGCGCGGGGGAAACCATCCGGCCTCTCGCAAACTCAGTTCAAATTTTCGTGTGACACTGGCCGCGCGTTCTGCCGCGCGCGTTAAAGCCTCGACTCGCTCCGTTTCGATCTCGCCCAAGAATTTCAAAGTGAGGTGCAATTTCTCCGCCCGCTCCCAACCGATTTTGAGCGATGGCTGCGCCGCTCCGCGCAAATCCGCAATGTGCGCGGCGACGCGTGCGCGCACGTCGTCCGGCAGTTCAACCGCGCAAAAAATCCGCATCCGCCGTTTCGGTTGAATGTCGCTCAATGTCGTGCCTCTGTGCGAACTGTGGAGTGTTGGCGGAACATGAAGATCAAGGTGAAACGAGTTTGCCGGAGAATCGCCCGCCCGGTTTCGTTAAGAAATCTTTAAGAAAGTTTTAAGAATTGTTAGAAGGCCGCGCGCCGCTTTGCGCCTGACGATTGTGCTTCATGAAATGTCGCAAATCAACGCGCGGGAGGGCGTCCGAAAACCCGGATCACAAGTACGCAGCGGGTGAATAAAAAATGTAATGAGCGCGATTACATAGTTTCATACAACGCGCTTGCGGTAATGTGAAACTAACTGCTTCGACTTGTCGTTTGTCCGAACTTGTATCGTCCGTCCTGCCCATGAGCGGGCGTTGACCATGAGCAATTTCAATGGACAGACCAAGCGTTAAACCGGATGAGGGATAAACCGAAAAATTGCCTTCATCATCATCGTAGCATTTCACAGGGAGGAAATTTACTCACATGCGTAAAGCATTATTCATGGCTTTGTTCTTCGTCTTCTGCGCGCCGCTGGCGTTTGCGCAGGACGATTTCCAGCGCGGCGAATTCGGCGTGATGTTCTCGCACAATCGCGTCGACACAGACGGCGCGTTCAGCCCGAACATCAACGACACCGGGCGCGATGGTTTCAACGGCGTCAACGTCGATGCCGGTTACAACTTCAGCCGCTACGTGGGCGCGAAAGCCGACTTTTCGTACCACCGCAAGTCCGCTGACTTTACGGCTCCCGGCGGCAACGTGAGCCTGGATGGCAAGCTGACCCAGTTCATGGGCGGCATCAAGATTCAGGACAACTCGACGGAGACGAGAGTCAGACCGTTCGCGCAGGCTTTGGTGGGCGTGGGACACGTTTCCATTGACGCCAACAGCCCCGCGTTCGGCGTGCTCGAACAGGACGAGACGGGCTTTGCCGCGGCGGTCGGCGGCGGCCTCGACATTCGCGTTCATCGCAACGTTGACTTCCGCGCGATTAAATTAGAGTACAACCCCGTCAGGATCGAAGGCGAAACTGGCAACAACATCCGTATCGGCGTCGGTCTCAACTTCCGCTTCTAAACGAGACCCACACCTACGCAAACAAAACTGCCCGCGCCTTTCGAGACGCGGGCAGTTTTATTTTTTACCTTCGCTCGCCGCGCCGCACACACAGGGCGCGCATTTCAGCTAGCACGTATCTCAAACTCACTTTGACGCGGGCGCGAGCACGAGCGTCTCGCGCGTGCTCGCGGCGACCGCGCTCGCGCCGAACGGGAAGGGGCGCGGCGTGACGGCGCGCCAGTCGTCCAGTTGATCCGACCAGTGCGGGCTGGCCGGGTCGCCCGACACGCCGAGCGCGATGCCTTGCTGCGTCTTGTCCCAGTCGCTCACGTCCGCGATGAATCGCATCGAGACGTTCGCCCCAACGTTGACGGTTGCGCCCGCGCCCCACGCGCTGCCGCCCAGCGGAAACGGCTCTATCGTAAATCGCTGCCCGACGAGGGGCACGACCGCGAGCGGGTGTGAGAAACGCGCCGGGGCATAACGTCCCCAAGTCCACAGGGCTTCATCCGTGCCGAGGCGTTTAGCCAGAGCCGCGCGCGCTTCCTCGAAACATGCGCGCATCAACTCGCCGTAATTCTCAAACTCCTTCGGTAGCCACTCCGCCGGATGCTCCGCCGCGACGCGATTGAAGAACAGGTCGTTGCTCGCCCAGCGGAACGCGCGTGCGCGCGCTTCGCCAATCGCTTCGTTGAGGATGCGGCGGCGAAAGGCCGACATCATTTCCGCCACGAGCGGCGCGACACGCGACTCCGCCGTGATGCGCCCGTCCCATTGTCCCAGCGAATTGGCAGCCGCGCGCAACCCGGCCAGATCAACAGTTGACTGACCCGCAACTCCGCCGCCGCCGCGCGGCTGGTGCGTGCGCAAAAGTTGCGCGGCGGCGCGTGCGAAACTCGTCCCGCCAATTGAATAAACGTCTGCCTGCACGGCGCGATAATCCTCCACCGTCAGCTTTCGCTTGCCCTGCAAAAGATCGTAGATGCGGCGCGAGCGATAAGGCGGAGACCATGAGTGCGTGAGGTGATGCGGGTAGCTGCGACCGACGACGCGGCTGTTGGCCGTGACGATCAAACCGGATGGCGGGTCGTAGACGTGCGGCAGTTCGTCGAACGGGATGAAGCCCGTCCACTCGCCCGCGTCAGTGCCGCCGTCGTAAGGCGTGCTGCCGTCGCCGCTGCGCCTGACGGGAATCAGCCCCGCGCCGTAGTAGCCGATGTGGCCTGCGGCGTCGGCATAGACGAAATTCTGCGTCGGGCCGCTGTAGCTGCTGAGCGCGTGGCGAAACTCGTTCCAGTCGCGCGCGCGGTTGATTTTGTAGAAGGCGTCAAACTCCGTCCGCTCCGTGTCGAGCGCAGTCCAGCGCAGCGCGTAACGCTGGCCTTCGCGTTCGAGGATGATAGGGCCGTGGCGCGTCACGGTCACGTCGAAGTTGACGGTTTCGGTCGAGGCATCGGTCAGACCCTTGCGCACCTTGATCTCCTCGCGCCGCACCACGGCCTCGCGCAAGCCCGCCGGGGTCTCGTAGAAATTCTTTTTGTCCGCGCTGAATCGTTCGAGATACAAGTCCTGCACGTCAGGGTCGAGATTGGTCATGCCCCACGCGACGTGTTCGTTGTGGCCGATGATGATGCCGGGCGCGCCGGGGGCGGTGACGCCCGCAACGTGCAGGCCGGGAGCGCGCAGGTGCGCCATGTGCCAGATGGACGGCGCGGAGGGGGGCAGGTGCGGGTCGTTGGCGAGCAGGGGCTTGCCCGAAGCGGTGCGCTTGCCGCTCGCGACCCAGTTGTTGCTCACGGCGCGATCCTCCATAAACAACCCGGCGCGTTCGAGCGAACTTCTCGACAAAGCCGTGATGCGCTCGACCTCCGCCAGCAAGTCGTCGCGCTCGCGCTCGTCATACGACGGCAAAGCCGCCGCTCCGGTTTTCTCAGCGGCACGTAGTTTCGCGGCGGGCTTCCTGATGTTTTTAGTCGGCGGCTGCGGCTTCGCGTTGTCGCTGCCGACGACGAGCACGTCGAGCGGAGAAGCGTCGGGGAGCAGTTGCGCGCGGCGCGCGGGCGGGAGGTCTGCCAGCAGGGCGCGTGAGATGTCCGTCGGCCAAGTGGTCGAAAGCGTCTCGGCGAAAATCTTGGCGATGACGAGCGAGTCTGCCGGACGCCACGGGCGCGGTCGATAGCCGATGAGCTGAAACTCCACGGGCAGGGGCGCGTCATTGCCGCCGCGCGTCTCGATGTATGCGTTGACTCCGCGCGCGTATTCTTCGAGGGCGGCGCGCGTGGGGGCGGAGGTGCGCGAGACGAGCGCGTCCGAGAGCGCGGCGAAGCCGTAGATGCGCCGCCGCTTGTCTTCTTCGAGCGCGGGGCGACCGAAAATCTCCGCCAGTTCGCCGCGCGCAGTGCGCCGCAGCAAGTCCATCTGCCACAGGCGGTCGCTCGCCGTCGCGTACCCTTGCGCGAAATAAAGGTCTGCATCGTTCGACGCTTCGATGTGCGGGATGCCGCGTTCGTCGCGCCGGATGCGGACGGGCGCGCGAAGTCCCGCGAGCGTCAGCGTTGTT
>DASPJG010000469.1:0-3850 GCA_035628755.1 Pyrinomonadaceae bacterium | reverse complement strand
CAGCCGACAATGTGAGCGCGAAGGCCAAAGCCAGCGCGGGGCGAAACAATTTTTTCATGTGAATACCTTTTGGAATGGGGGGCAGCATGTTTGAGCACCGAACCCGGAGTCTCGCCGCGTGCGACCTCCGCGACGACCGGCGCACCCGCGAAACAACCAAAGCGACTATAGCGTCCGCTTTCTCAGATGGTCAAGGCATTGGAAAGGTTGTCATCCCTGCCCGTCTCGCCGCGCCCGTGCACGCCTCGACGCGTTACTTTTCGTGCGACCGATCAGAGGTGCGACGCGCCGTGCGGAGAAAAAAGCGAGGCGCGACAAAACATCTCCACACCCCCGGCAAAGGGTGTGGAGATGTAGTGTGGCTCGGAGTTGAAGCGAAAAGGCCGGAGCCTCGCAAGGCATCCACGCCAGCCGGGAGGCGTTGCGCGTGCGCCTTACTTCAAAACTGCCCGGGCAGGCTCACTTGAGGCGCGGCGTGCGCCTCTTCGACGCAAGGCCACGCGCGAACCGCGCCCACGTAATCGGCAGGCGATTCGCCCGCAGGCAAGATCACCTGCATGTAGCGGCGCAACTCCTTTTCGTGCTCGTTAAGCTCGGATTCGTCCGCCCGGGCAAGGTTCGGCGTCTTGTAGACGATCCGGCTGTTTTTCGGAAGTTCGCCGCGGGGCGAAAACTTCTCGCCCCGGTCGGACTCGAAGGCGCGACGGTGCGCGTCAAACGTCCACCCAGCCTTCAGTTTCAGGTCAATCGGCGTCCGCACATTGCTGTCTGCGGGCAAAGGTACTGCTGGAATCGTCACTGCTTCCCCCTTTATCAAACTTGCGTCATGGCCTTGGGGAGGTTTGGCTGGGGGCCTATTTTCTGCGTCAGCGGCACACCCGGCCCGGCCTGTTGCGGCGTCCCGGTCGCCATCAGGATGCTCCTGACTTTGGCCGGGGTCATCGGCGCGCCGTTCTTCGACTTGGCGCGACCCTGTAAGCAGGCGACGGCTCCCGTGACAATGGGCGATGCGCTCGACGTGCCGGAAAAACGCAGCGTGTACCAGACATTCTCCGATGCGCCGCCTTGCGCGTCGCCGTAGCCGAGCGTGGTGACATGCCAACCCCAACCCTGAACGTTGACGATTTTACCATAGTTCGAAAACCAGATGCGCGAGCGCGGCACTCCGATTGAGGCGTATCCGCTGTCGAAGTCGAAGTGGTTGGTCGGCGGGACGCCCGCGCCGACGACTATCGCCCCGCTGTCCTTTTGCAAGCCCGTGTTGGCGAAGATCGCCAGATCGAAGTTCTCGTTCCCGTTGCCAGCCGCTTCAACCACTGTGATGCCCTTCGCCGTCGCCGCCGCGATGGCCGAAAAGATGTCGCCCCAGTACTGCATGGCGACATATTTCCCGTTCGGCCCCGTGGCCTGCAACTCGATGAGGATCACGTCTCCGGCCTTCAATTGGTTCGCGGCGTTGTTGATCGCGCCTGCCGTGTTGAAGACGCCGTTAATGACCGCGGATTGGACGACGGCCTTCGCCGCGTGGCTGATGCCGACCGTCCCTTTGCTGTTGGGGATTGACACCATCTCGCCGAGCACCGCCGTGCCGTGGTTCCTCCAGCCGATGTCGTTGATGACCGTGCCGCCGATGAGCGGAATGCCCGCGGGCAAGTCTTCGTGCGAGCGATTCCAGTTGCCTTCGATGTCGCAGATCGTGATGCCCGTTCCCTTCGCCCCGCCGAGGCTCCACACTTCCGCCGCCCCGATGCCGTCGGGCGCGGAGTCAATGTAGCCTTGCGACGGCTCGAAGTTGCGGCTTCCGATCTGCGCTCCGTTGAGCACGGCGGGGACGGGGCGCGGCGCAACGAACGCTTTCCAGACCGCTCCCTTCTGGTTTAGCTCCTTCGCAATCTTCGGCGCGTCTTTGCTGTTTTTCGGCACGACCTGCACGAAGCCGCTCTGGATAAACTCGGTGTCCATGCCCTTGTCCGCAAACTTCGCGGGGTCTGGCTCGGGGGGCAGGGTGGCCGCGATCTCGACGCGGTTTTTGATGGCTGCCGACTTCAGGCCGAAGTGTGAGCGCATCGGCTGGATGTCGTACTTTGCGAGGACGGTGTTGAGGGTGTCGGCCTGCGGCGCAGCCGCGCCGGGAGCGGAAAACTTCGACGCGCTGAAGGCGACCGGGCTTTCATAACGCAGTTCGACGACGACATAGTCGGGGATGTCCGGTGATTCAACTCCGGCACTGACGAAACCTGCCTTCGTATCCTGTCCTAACGAACTGTTGATTTTCTTTTTCGTTGCCATTTTGATGCTCCTATGAGTGGTGAGTGTGGGACGGCGAGGAGATGGCGCGACGAGCAGGGAGTCCCGCTATCGCTGGTGGGTGAAGTGTGGGCGCGCTCTGGTTGAGCATGAAGTTCCCACGGTTAGCGCGTTGTGGCGCGCGGAAGCTAAGGTAGGGCTTCGGGTTTAAGTGAGGCTCATGAAAATCTAACTCTCGTGAGCTGAACGCGGTCTGAGCGCGGAGAACATACTCTCCTGTGCAATGGCTGTCAAGAATTACGTTCGGAAAGTCAGCATGGCATTGCTCGCGGCGGGCATGCCTTGCCGACGCTTCGCGCGGCGTGTTAATTTTCGCTGGCAATGCCTCTGCCATCCTCTCCGATTAACCCGTTTGTTATACACTCGCACGGGTTCGCGTCTCTTCCATCCCGACACGCGGAGACGCAGCATACAATTCATGTCTGACGCGGAGGGTTTCATCCTGGCTGGCGGCGCGTCGAGCCGCATGGGCACGGACAAGGCGCAACTCACGCTCGGCGGGCGCACCTTCCTCGAACGCGTCGCCGCCGCGCTCGGCGCGATTGCGCCGGAGATCAGCGTTGTCGGCGCGAGGGAGAGGCTGGCCGGTTCAGGTCTGCCCGTGGTTGAAGACATCTATCGTGGCTGCGGCGCGCTCGGCGGTTTGCACGCCGCGCTGCTTGCATGTCGCGCGCCGTGGGCGGCTGTGGTCTCCTGCGATCTGCCGTTCGTCACGGGCGAGCTTTTCACACGTCTCTGCGAGTTGCGCACGGAAGACGCCGCGGCCATCGTGCCGCGACAGCCCGATGGTCGCCCGCAACCGTTGTGCGCGCTCTACTCGCCCGCGCGCTGTCTCGAACTCGCCGCGCGGCTTCTCGCAGAGGGCGAGCGACGCCCACGCGTCCTGCTGCAACAGGCGCAGACGCGCTGGGTCGCCCCGGCGGAGTTGGCAGACCTTCGCGACGCCGAACTTTTCTTCCTGAACGTCAACACGCCGGAAGATTACGAGCGGGCGCAAGCGAGGATGAAAGTGGTCTGAGGTCAGTTGTCTGTGGCGACGGAGCGAGCCGGTAAAGATAGAGTTGAATGACTATAACGGACAGAGAGCGACTGACAACTGGCAACTGACTACGGACACTGACGGCCTTTGATTTCATGTCTCAACGCACTAGACCGGGTCGAAAATTATTGAAGGCGCTGCTGCCGGTAGCGTCGTTGTTGGTGCTGGGCATCGGCGCGGGGCTGTGGTTCATCGTCAACTCGATTGCGCGCCCCGTCACGCACCCGTATCTGGTCACGCCGGAAACTTTTCCCGCTTACAGCGCGCGTGGCTTGCGTGTGAGCGAGGAGCGTTGGAGCAATTCGGACGGGACAGAGGCGCGCGGCTGGCTGCTGCGCGGCGCGGAGGGCGCGCCCGCCGTCGTGCTGCTGCACCGCTACGGCGCGGATCGCTCCTGGCTCTTGAACCTCGGCGTCAAGATCAACGAAGCCACCAACTGCACAATTCTCTGGCCTGACCTGCGCGGGCACGGCGAAAATCCGAAAGTCGCGCACACCTCTTTCG
>DASPJG010000468.1:0-10209 GCA_035628755.1 Pyrinomonadaceae bacterium | reverse complement strand
CGCGGTTGTAGGGATCGTCCTCGGGGCCGTTAACCCCGTTGGCGAGCGAGGGCGCGTTGAGCGCGGCTTCGTCGCCGTAGTAGACCATCGGCGCGCCGGGGTATGTGAACTGGAAGAGCGCGGAGAGCTTGAGCCGTTCTTTCGCCTGCGCCAGCCCGTTGTCTCCGGCGACGGTCAGCACGTAGAGCGAGCGGTTGGTGTCGTGCGAGTCGATCAGGTTGAGCATCGCGGCGGTTGCGGCAGCCGGGTAGTCCTCGCGCACGGAGCGAAGCGCGTGGTCGAACTGGCTGGGCGAGAGGGCGGCGATGGTGTTGCCGCCGCTGTTGTCGTTGTCGCTCCAGTTGAACTGCCCGCGCGCAAAACCGAGGACGTTCTTGCGGAAGCGATAGTTCATCACGGAGTCGAGTTGATCGCCCGCGAGCCACTGGCTGGCGTCCGGCCAGATTTCCCCGACGAGCGCGCCGTCGGCCTTGTAGCCTTTGGCTAGCGGGCGGTACTCGTTCCACCAGTCGTGCGAGATTTCATTCGCCACGTCGAAACGCCAGCCCGCCGCCCCGCGCTCGTACCAATGCTGCGTGACGTTTGCGCCGGGCGTGCGGTAGAAGAAATCGCGCACTCCGTCAGAGTCGTCACGGAAGACAGGCAGGCTGCCGAAGCCGAACCACGCTTCATAGTCGCCGAAGGCGCAGGGGGCGTTCGAGTTGAAGAAGTTGAACCAACTCCGATAGGGCGAGGACGCGTTTTCGCACCCGCCGTCGGTCTGGGCGTAGCGTTGGTAGAGGTCGAAGTAGACGCTGTCCGAAGACGAGTGGTTGAAAACGCCGTCGAGGATAAGACGCATGCCGCGCCGCTCCATCTCCGTCTTGAGCGAGGCGAGGGCGGCGTCGCCGCCGAGCGCGGGGTCAACTTCGAGGAAGTCGTCCGTGTCATAGCGGTGGTTCGAGCGCGCTTTGAAGATCGGGTTGAGATAGAGCGTGTCAACGCCGACGCTCTGCAAGTAGTCGAGTTGCTGCTCGATGCCTTTGAGGTCGCCGCCGTAGAATTGCGTGCCGTACTCGTTCTGGAACTCGCCCGTTGCGCGCGGGTCGCCGATGGCCGTGTTCCAGGGCTCGCGGAGCAGCGGCTTCTGGTCGCCATAAAACGTGGGGCAACCGGCGGTCGAGCCGGGGCGGCAGTAGTCGTTCGTCGGGTCGCCGTTGCGGAAGCGGTCGGGGAAGATTTGGTAGACGTTGGCATTGTGCAGCCATGCGGGCGTCTGGAAGTTCGGAGCGTAGGCCGTGATCTGGAAGGCCGGGAACGGTTCGCCGTCGGAGGCCGCGCCCGCGCCGCCCTGATTCAAGTTGTCGTGGTCGTCCACGTAAGAGTCGCTGTAGAAGTCCTCGTCGGCTTGATCGGTGACGCGGAACTTGTAATAGAGAATCGCGGGCGTGGCGGGCGTGGCGAGCGTGTGCGCCCAGATGTCGTACTCGGTGCCGCCCTCGGTGCGGTTCTCAAGAAAGGACATCGGGTGATCGACGGGGCCGGTGGTCGCGCCGGTCGCCGGGTCGAAGGTGTAGACGCGGACGTGGACGCCCGTCACGTCGAAATGCGCGGTGCGGAAACGCAGGGTCACACCCGTTCCGGCAGGCACTGCGCCGAAGGGGCTGCGGTAGTAGCTATCGAACGTGTCGTGGCGCAACGCGTCCCACTGTACGTCGCCTGCGGGAGGCGGCGGGGTGTTGGCCGTCTCAATCGTCAGAACGTGCGTCGTGGAGTTGTAGCTGAAAGTGACCTGCGCGTTGTCGGACGGCACGTTGAACGAGATGTTCGATCCGTTCTGCACCCCGCCCGCGCCGTAGTTCTCGTCCCAGCTTTCGTTGATGGCTACCTTGCTCTCGTAGTTTCCGGCGGGCAGCGCGGTGGTTTGAAAGGTGTACGTGCCGTCGCCGTCCGTGTCTTGCAGCCATGAGCGGAGACAGGACGGATCCCAGTCGCCCGAGCAACCGAGTTCCGACTGGAAACTGCCGGGCGCGACGGCGATGACGGAATTGCGGTTGCTGGTAATCCAGTGCGATTTGTGGTCGTAATAAAATTTGACGTTCTGCCCTGAGCCGAGCGAGAGCGGGATGTCCGCGCCGTTCTGCTGCGCGCCCGCCCCGTAGTTCTCGCCCCAGTTGTCGTTGAGCGGAGCTTTGTATGCCCAGTTACCGGCGGGGACGAAGAACGTGCCCTGCCACACATCATCGCCCGCGTCGTAGCTCAAATGCGTCGTGCCGCATTCGGGTTGCCAGTCGCCGGGACAGCCGAGTTCGCTCTGGAGGCTTCCGGCAACGGTGACGCTCGCCGGGTTGGGCGTGTGCGACGCGCTGGCCGTGGGAAAATTGAAGGGGAGCAGCAGCAGGGCGCAAGCCGCGAGACCGAAAACCGCGAGCGACGCACGCACGCGCAGAGATTTAGGGAACGACATGACGAACTCCTTGAGGTAGACCGAGGCCGCCCATAAAGCGACCGAAGTCCGGGCTGAGATACTGGCTTTAGACTTTGAAACAGGTGGTTAGACGAAAGGCTGGGAAGAAAATCGCGGGCAAACACGCGGCTCTGGCCGCCAGCCTGACTTTGTTCGACCCGGCAACATACTTTGATCGCCGCCGGAAATCAAGTTTCCAGCGCGGTTTTTGTTGAGAGAAGTTAAGAGCAGACTATAACTCTCAAGCTGTTCTCGAACTCTGAAGCCGTTCCGGCTAAAGAACCGCTGTCGGTTTTTTTAGCTCGCCACGGAAGCGACGCTCGACTCGCCGTGAGCGGGCTTGCGAATCATTCCGGTGCGAGCGGGTTGCTTAAAGTTCGTCGCCGGATTTAAAGTCGGTATTCCTGAGTTGCCTGATAAACGCGAACGTAAGCAAAGTTAATCTTAATCTCTCAACCTGAGCTGTAGTAACATTCCCCTGCATCGTTGCTTCTTTACCACCTTCGCGCGGCGATTAGTGTCCTCCGGTGTGTTTGCCGGGACAACATTGCCTGAATGATTACTAGCTACCTGTGGCCGCCCGGGAAAGGGCTGCCAGCGGCCTTGCACCTTTGAAAATAACTTTCGCCACGTTGTCTGATAGACCGCCGTGGCTGCCACGGGCAGCATCGTGAAGGAGAAGTCATTGACCCGGAACATCCTCGTGCGGAACAACGTGAAGGTTTTCGGTAAGGGCGCGCAGCCCATGCTGTTCGCACACGGCTTCGGCTGCGACCAGCACATGTGGCGCTTCGTGACGCCCGCCTTCGAGGACGACTATCGCATCGTACTTTTCGATTACGTCGGCTCGGGAAAGTCCGACCTTCAGGCATACGACGCCGAGCGATACGCCAGCCTCGACGGCTACGTGCAGGACGTGCTCGACGTTTGCGCCGAACTCGATTTGAAGCAAGTCATCTTCGTCGGCCATTCTGTGAGCACCGTGGTCGGGATGCTGGCCTCCATCCGCGAGCCGGAGCGGTTCGACCGTCTCATCCTCGTCGGGCCTTCGCCCCGCTACATCAACGACCCGCCCGCCTATGTCGGCGGCTTCGAACGCTCCGACATCATGGGGCTGCTCCGCGTGATGGAGAAGAACTACATCGGCTGGGCTAATTTCCTCGCGCCGGTGATCATGAAGAATCAGGATCGACCCGAGTTGACGCGCGAGCTTGAAGAGAGCTTCTGCTCCACCGACCCGAAGATCGCGCGGCAGTTCGCAGAGGTCACCTTTCTCTCCGACAACCGCGACGATCTATCGAAGGTGACTATCCCTTCGCTCATCATGCAATGCTCGGAGGACGCCATCGCGCCGCTTGATGTGGGCGACTATCTCGACCGACACCTGCCGCAAGGTACGCTGCGCGTGATGCGTGCCACGGGACACTGCCCGCACATGAGCCACCCGGAGGAGACCATTCAGGTCATCAAGGAGTATCTGGCCGCCGAACAACGCGCCGCTTGAGTTGCCCGCGCGGCCAGTTTATGAATTTAATGGACGACCTGCTGAACACAGCGCCGTGCGGATTCCTGTCATTCACAGACGATGGCAAGATCGTCCTCGCCAATGCGACGCTGCTGGATTTGCTCGGGTACGAACCCGGCGAACTGCCGGGGCGGCACATTGATTCTATCCTGCCTGTCGCCAGCCGCATCTTCTATCAAACGCACCTCTTCCCGCTGCTCAAACTGCACGACCGGGTAGAAGAAGTTTACTTCTCTCTCCGGTCGAAGGGCGGGGCGGAAATCCCCGTGCTCGTCAACGCGGTGCGCCGCGAGCGCGAGGGGTGCGTCGCCAATGAGTGCGTCCTCATGCACATGCGCCAGCGCAATCAGTACGAAGACGAGATTCTCGAAGCGAAGCGCGCGGCGGAGGAGGCCACGCGCGCTAAGGACGAATTTATGGCCGTGGTATCGCATGAACTGCGCACACCGCTGACGGCCATCCTCGGCTGGGCGCGTATGCTGCAAACCGGCAAACTCGACGAACGCACGGTGGCGCGCGCGCTGGGCGCAATCGAGCGCAACGCGGAATCGCAGAACCAGTTGATCGGAGACCTGCTGGATTTCTCACGCATCATCTCGGGCAAGATACGCCTCGACGTTGACCATATCGATCTTTCGTCCGTCGTCGAAGCGTCTATTGACGTAGTCAGCCCCGCCGCCGATGCCAAAGGCATCAGTCTCCAGACCGTCATCGATCCGAAGGCCGGCCACATCTCCGGCGACCCCGAACGCTTGCAACAGGTGATGTGGAATTTGCTGTCGAACGCAGTCAAGTTCACACCGCGCGGCGGGCGCGTGCAGGTGTGCGTCGCGCGCGCTGACTGTAGCGTCGAGATCAGCGTGAGCGACACCGGGCAGGGCATCGTCGCCGAGTTTCTGCCCTACGTTTTCGACCGCTTCCGGCAGGCCGATAGCGTGACGACGAGGCGGCAGACCGGACTCGGCTTAGGGATGGCGATCACGAAGCACCTCGTGGAGTTGCACGGCGGAACGATCAGGGCTGAGAGCGAGGGCGAAGGGCAGGGCGCAACCTTCGTCCTGAGATTGCCGGTCAGCAACGTTCCTCAGGCGCAACGCTTACCCGAAGTTACCGCAGAGCAGAGGCCGCATCTCCCGGGCGAAGATCATGTGCAGCTTGCGGGGCTGCCGTCGAGCCTGGACGGAATCCACGTGCTCGTCGTCGACGACGAGCGGGACGCGCGAGAACTACTGGCGACCATCCTGACGCAAAGCGGCGCGTCGGTGACAGCCGCGTCGGGGGTCGCCGACGCCCTTGACAAGTTGCGGCTGCTGAAACCCGACCTGCTGTTGAGCGACATCGAGATGGCGAACGAAGACGGGTATTCTTTGATCCGTAAGGTGCGATTGATGGAGGAGGGGCGAAGAATCCCGGCCATCGCTTTGACGGCGCACGCCCGGTCTTCAGATCGTTCGCAGGCGCTCTCCGAAGGCTATCAGATGCACATGCCGAAGCCGGTCGAACCGTCCGAGTTAGTGCGCGCCGTCGCGAACCTTTGCAATAGCTGGCGGGAGGCCGCACGCGCATCCGACCGCGAACCAGCGTAGTTTTACATCCGCCAAATTTACCGCTCCCGCCGTTGCGCGTCCGCGGCGCGCGATGCCGGGCGTCGGGTATCCCCGGGTTGAATTATGGAGACAGACGAAAATAGAAAAAGATGGGAAGGCGCGGGCGGGACATCCGGCGGTGTCGGGGAGTTCCTGCTCGGTTTGGGGATGGCCGTCGCCGGGGCGTATATGCTGACGAGCAGCGTCACGGTGACGAGCGGCGCGTGGGCTGTCTGGGGCTACAACGCTTTCGGCCTGTCGCTCGTGCCGTTCATCTTCGGCATCGGCCTCTTGTTCTTCAACGGCAAATCGAAGCTCGGATGGCTTCTCTTGTTCGCCGGGGTCGTGATCATCTTCGCGGGCATCATCATGAACCTGCACATCTACTTTCAACCGACGAGCCTGTTCAGCACCCTCTTGATGCTAACGCTGCTGGCCGGAGGCGTCGGCCTGCTGGCGCGCGCCTTGCGGGCGCATTAAGTTGCGCTCAACGGCGACGATCAGGGTTAACAAATTTATTGACATCATGCTTGGGCAGGAATATTGTGCCCCCGTCAACAAGGGGAGCAACTCCTGCCAGCGAATATCTCGTTGGCCTCACGCCGTCTCCGCGCACGTCTCTATCGTGGCAATAGACGGTTCGACAAACAATACCGAAACACGTGGCCTTGCTAATGTCCGCCGGCTAATACCACATCAAGTGTTCCCGCCGCGAAGTTGCCGGACGGCCAACAGGGCGCAGCCAGCCCGCCGCGTGTACTCCACTTCCTAACTCACAGGAGGGCAATCATGCCGCATGAAGGCACACCGGCCACGCATGGTCGCTGGCGCAGCGCAGACCCTACCGCCGACCCCGCCACCGCGCCATCCCCGACAAAGACTCCCGGCGATTCGTCCGTGCTGGGCGATAACGTCGGCGTCTATGCCGTCCACATGGCGCTGCTCCGCACGGGGCGGGTGCTCATGTTCTCCGGCGGGTGGGAAGGCTCGGAGTTGCTCCACCGCTCGTGGAGTTGGAACCCGGACGAGCCGATAGCCGACGCCCTCGGTCGCTGGTTCATGCCCGAGTTCGACGAGCCGATGCCGCCACACAACGGCGTGCCCACCACCAGCGACGACCCGGACATAGACCTCTTTTGCTGCCACCACGTCTTTCTGCCCGACGGTCGCTTGCTCGCCGTCGGCGGCGACGGCGCGGGTTCGCACGATAACGCGTCGCTGCACGTTTACGATCCGGTTCAGGAACGTTGGGAGAAGATCGCCGGGCGGCCTGCTCCCGCCTTGCCGGGAACGACTTACCCGCCGGGGATGGTTGCTGGCCGCTGGTATCCGACGGCGGTGGTGATGCCCGACGGCTCGGTCGCCGTCTTTTCGGGCGACTCGGCGGGGCCTATCGTCGTGGACGCCGAAATCCTGCGCCCGCCGAACTTCCTGCCGACGGTCATCATGGGCGGTCGCCGCATCATAAACGGCACGGAGCATCCGCTGTTCACGTACCCGGGCATGCACCTCGTGCGCGGCGGGCGGGTCTTCTACATCCCGACCTCTTTCCGTTACGGCGGGACAGAGGCGGCCATCCTTGAGCGAACCGGCCCGACCGCTTCGTTCCGCATGACGGGCGCGACGACGGGTGCGTGGCAGAACTATTACGACCCGGCAGATCCGGCGCAGCCAATCGTGCCTGCCAACCGATTCCGCGAAGAGGGCATGTCGGTGCTGCTGCCCCCGGCGCAGGACGGGCGCATCCTCGTCGTCGGCGGCGGGTGGTGGTCTGACCCCGACCAGCACGGCGATCATCGAAGCTGCGAGATTCTCGACACGCAAGCCCCGACGCCCACCTGGTCGCCCGCAGGGCAAATGCACCACCCGCGCGTTAACGTCAACGTCGTCCTGCTCCCCGACGGCAAGGTGCTCATCCTCGGTGGCCACGACCGGTACAAGTGGAACCCGCATACGTGGGACTCCGTCGCGCAGGAACACCCGCAGGAGCAGGCGGAGATTTACGACCCGAGCGTGCCTTTCGACCCCGCCAACCCGTCCGCTGCCTTCACGCCCGTCGCCGAGATGCACGCCCCGCGCATGTACCATTCGAGCGCGCTGCTTCTGCCCGACGCGCGCGTCCTCGTCGCCGCAGGCTCGGACAGACACGAGATGGATCGGACACCGCCGCGCGCCACAGATGAGAAGCACATGGAGCTCTACGAGCCGCCCTATTGCTTTCAGGGGCAGCGGCCTATCATCGACGCCGTGGGGGCGACCGGAGGCCCCGCCGATCAGATTCACTACGGCGGCCAGTTCACAGTCCAGTATCAGGTCGAGCCGGGAGCGACGATCTCGTCGGTCGTCCTCATGCGTCCCGGCGCGTGCACGCACCACACCGACAGCGAGCAACGCCACGTCCCGCTCAATTTCGCCCCGTCGGGCGCGAACACGCTCGCCGTGCAAGTGCTCAACGACCCGAGCGTTGCGCCGCCCGGCTACTACATGCTCTTCCTCGTCGATTCGAGCGGGCGGCCTTGCGAGCGCGCGAGCTTCGTGCGCCTGAGCGAAGAGCACTGCGACGTGGTGGCCGACCGCAGCCACTTCTCCATTGACGAAGTTGAAGCCCTCGCCGTCGGCGGCGTGACGGAGATCGACCCGTGCTTCTACCTCATCGTCCACGGCTATCGCCCGTCGCAACTCGGCATCACCACGACGACCCCGACGCCCGCCCAACTCGAAGCCTTCGCGCCCGCCGTCACGTTCAGCGCGCCGGGTGGCGGCGGCCCGGTCGCCAATCTCACGGCCTTCCCCGTGCGGATGCTGCTCGAAGTGCCGGGCGCATCGCTCGATGTGCAACAGCGCGTTACCTTCGAGTACGGCCTGCGCTTTACCGGCACGGGAATGTTCCCGCTCGAAGGCGCAACGCCCGAGACGCGCGACGTGCAGATGTCCGTCGCCGTGCTGGGACACGGTTGCACCACCGACATCACCCTCTTCCGCCAGCCCAACCCCTTCATGCTCGACGGCCCGACGAGTTGGTTGAGCGACGACCTGCGCGTCTTCGCGCTGCGACCGGGCGAGAGCCAGTCCGGGCGCACGCTCGGCGCGCCCGACCCGCTCACTTACCTGTCGCAATTCGTCGCCGCCTGCGACTCGACCGCACCCTCTTCGTCGCACCCGTTCGATCAAATCGCGACGAACCAGCACGACAGCCGCCTCTACCTCTCGGAGCAGCGCGAAGGCCAGCCCGTCTTCAACTTCGCCATCGCGCGCGTTCGCTACACGAGCACGGCGACGCCCGCGCCCGACGTGCGCGTCTTCTTCCGCCTCTTCACCACGACCGTCACTTCGATGGCCTACACCGCCGAAACCTACCCGCGCAACGCCGCCGAAACCCTGCCCACGCTCGGGCAGAGCGCGACCGATATCCTCACGATCCCGTGCTTCGGCATCTCCAGAGACACCGTGGAGGCATCGGGCGACACGCTCAACACGAAGGAAGTGCCCGCGAGCGGGGCTGGCCCCGAGGCCGAGACTCACCGCTACTTCGGCGTCTGGCTCGACTTCAACCAGACCACGCCGCGCTACACCGACCCGAACGACGGCGTGCTGAAAAGCATTCAGGATTTGATTCGCGGCAAGCACCAGTGTCTCGTCGCGGAAATCCGCTTCGGCCCCGACACCATCCCGCCCGGCGACACGCCCGCCAACAACGACAACCTCGCGCAGCGCAACCTCGCCATCGTCGAATCGGACAACCCCGGCGACCCCGACTCGCACGTTATTCAGCACACGTTCGACCTGCGCACGACGTGGCCGCACAAGGGGCGACGAGTTGATGGCAAAGATCAATTCGAGAAACACGCCGTGCCTCCGCACGCCGCACCTCCGCATGGCGGCGGCGCACACGATCATGGCGGTGGCAGGCACGATCACGGCACAGGCGGCCACGATCAAGGCGGGGGCGCGGCGATCCTGCGCGGCCACGCTCACGTCTCCGGCCCCGACGAGTTGATGATCCAGTGGGGCGGCCTGCCGGAGGATGCAGAGGCGACGCTCTACATGCCCGCGCTCGACGCAGACGCCATTGTCGCCTCCTCCACGCGCTACGGCGCGCAACGCCTCGAACGCGTCGATGCACACACCATCCGCTGTCCCGTCTCAGACGTGAGCTACGTGCCGCTTCCTGCGCCCGCGCCGACGCACGTCGCCGGTCTCATCACCATCCGCCTGCCCGACACCATCAGGAAAGGGCAACGCTTCCGCGTCGTCGTGCGGCAGATCGGCGGCTTCCCGCGTCGCGTCGTCGGCACGTTCGAGTTGTTCGTGGTCGTGTCCACGGCAGAAGTTGTCCGCCCGGAGGAGGAGCGTCTGCTGTCTGTGCTCAAGCACATCGGCGGGAGCATCAGGCCGACGAGCCGCTGGCATCCCATCTTCGAGCGTTACCTCGCGGGCACGGGCGACAAGGTGCGCGGCTTGGGCGGCTCGCCGGGGCAGATCGCGCCCTCGCCGACGGGCGAGCCGAACCAGCCTCGCCCCGGCGACGATCCGGCGAAGCGGCAACTCTGCACCCTGCTCGCATGGCTCGTCGTATTGCTGGCCGCGCTCGCAGTGATCTTGCCCGCGTTGCTCGTCCCGGCGGATCGCCCGGGCGGCTTCATCGCCGTCTT
>DASPJG010000467.1:0-2579 GCA_035628755.1 Pyrinomonadaceae bacterium | reverse complement strand
GGTCTGGCACGAGCGGCTGACCCGTACCCGCCGCGTTGCCGTAGACGGCCATGTTCTTCGCCTCGGTCTGCGCCTGCGTGCTCATGTTGTGATTGACGGCGTAGCGGGCGGCGCGGCGCGTGGCGTCAACGAGCGAGTTGTGCACCCAGAGCATCCGCCCGACTTCGAGCACGCCGAACATGGCGGACACGAAGATGGTCGCGCCGATGGCGAACTCAAGGAGCGCAGCCCCGCGCTCGCCGTCCTTCCTATTTTTCGCGCGCATCGCTTTCATGTTTCTCTCCGGCCAGCCTAGTTAGCGATCTGCCGCATCGTGCTTTTCGCGCCGACGTTCACGCCGAGCGAGAGCGTGGAACTCCGCGTGAGCTTGCCGAGATCGAAGATGGGGACGTAAGTGAAATCCTGTATCTCGACCGTCGTGGTTTGCGTCGTGCCGCCGGTCTTGTTCGGCGTGATCTTGACGTTGGCCGTCGTCAGGCCGCTCGCGATGGGCTGGCCTGCCCCAGCCGTGTTGCCGTAGACGAGCAGATTGCGCGCCGCCGCATCGCCCGTGCCCGGCGGTTGACTGACGAGATAGCGCGCGGCGGCGCGCGTGCCCTTGAGCAGCGTCGTGTAAGTGTAGAAAAAACGGCCAAACTCGGCGGTCGCGCCCAGCAGCAAGAGCAGGAGCGGCATGACGATGGCGAGTTCGACGAGTTGCGAACCGCGCTCGCTGCGCCACGCGAAGGCGCGGCTGCGCGCGCGTTTGATGTCCTGATTGAGCTTCGCCTTGATACGCATCGCGGAGAATCCTCTAGCGATAAAGAACGGGAATGGTGAGTTCGGGGCTGGTTGCGCCGCCCGAAGGGTCGAAGCCGCCGCGCCCGATGACGGTGCGGAGGCCGATGTACTCGGCTTCGATGTCGCCGCCGTTGCCGCCCGAAACTTTCGTTTGCAGGAAGAAGGCCGCGAAGCGATCTATGCGCACGGTGTCGCGCCCCTCGTTGAACTCGCTCTCGCGGATGATCGGGATGAGCACGACGCGCCGCCCGCGCGCGGGCACGCCGCGCGACGGCGACTGGAACGTGCCGGAGGCCGGGCTCTTATCGGCGTCAATGGCCTGCTGCGCGTCGAGGTATTGCTGGTAGTTGATGTTCTCCTGCACGTTCTCGTCGGGCGGGAACTCGGCGGGGTCGAGGCCGCCGCCGTATTCGCCGAAGCGCGTGTTGATTCCCTGCCTGACCGCGCCCGCCGAGACGCCCGGCTTGGTCTGAACGTTTGAACCCGCGCCCAGACAATTCCTCACGCCCTTGCCCAGACCGATGCGGTCGTCGCTCGCGCCTGGCCCGTCAATGGCGAGAATCTGGTAGTTGCCCGGCGAGATCGCGCCGCCCGGCGGACGGCGGATCGTGTAGGTCTGTCCGGGCACGAAGAAAACGCCGTCCGAGTCAATCGCGGTGACGGGGATGTAGTCGCAGAATTTGTTGAGCGAGACGCTCATTCCCGCCGTCGCATCGGCGGAGACGTTGCGCGACGCGCCGAGGACGGGCGCGGCAAACGTCGTGCTCACGGCGGCGGGCGGAACCAACACCTGCACGAAGCGGATGTCTTTCGCCTGCCCCTTCGCCGTCGCTTCGCTCACGTAAGGGCCGTTCAGGTTTTTGGCGAACAGCACGTTCGAGCGCGGGATGACGACGCCCTTCTTGTTGAACTCGTACTTGTTCAAAGCCTCGACGGCGTAGTCGGCGGCTTTCGTGATGCCGCCGTCGTCGGAGTTCAGGGCGGTCGCACCCGCGAGCGCGGCGGCGTCGGCTGCGTTCTGCAACTCGCCGCGCACGAGATAAAAGTGGCTGATGTCTATGCACAAGCCGGTGGCGAGGAGAAAGGCGAGCATGCCGAAGGTGCTGATCGCCAAGACCGAACCGCGCTCGCCGCGACGCTCTTTTAAACTCTGCCTCTCACATGCTCTCTTCATCGCTGCTCTCCTTCAATCCGACTCTTGCCCACGACGGGACGTACCCGCAAAACAGCACGGCTACTACTGCTTAGCGGCAACTTTCGCCGCCGCCGCGGGCGCGCCCGGCAGTTGGCTGAGATAACTCGACAGGGCGAGGTGCGCCGCGTTGCCTGCGGGCGGCAACTCCGGCGGCGTGTTCGCGGCCTGCTCTTTCACCGCCGCCTTCGCGGACTCTTTCAACGCGTCCTTCTCTTCTTCGCGCACGGCATCCTTCGCGGGCGTCGCAGAGGGGCTGGCGGGCGCAGCCGTCTGCGTCGCGCCGTTTGCATTGCCCGTCGCCGGTGCGACGACGGCGGTCGTGTTGCCGCTTGCGGCGTTGGCTTCCGTGACGGTCGTCACTTTCGCGCCTTCGCTGCCCGTCGAATAACCGCTCGCGCCCTTGATGCCTTCGCCCTGCGGCTCGATCCCGAGCGGCGAGCCTTTCTTCAACCCGTCGAGGCCGCGCGTGGCGGGCAGATCGTCGCGGTTGACCGGCTTGATGATGTTCGTCGTGCAGAAGAAGACAAGCTCCGTCTCGCGCTTCTCGAAGGATTTCGATCTGAAGAGCGCGCCGAGGATGGGGATGTCGCCGAGGCCGGGCACT
>DASPJG010000466.1:0-2142 GCA_035628755.1 Pyrinomonadaceae bacterium | reverse complement strand
TTCGCCCTCAAGGACGTGCTCTCGAACCTGCTCTCGGGCATCATGCTGCTCCTGTACCGCCCGTTTAACATCGGCGATCAGATCAGGATGGGCGAATACGAGGGCATCATCGAAACCATCCGCATGCGCGACACGCTCGTGCGCGCGCCCGACGGGCGGCTCATCGTCATCCCGAACACGAAACTCATCACCGAGGTCGTCGTCAACAATACTCACGCTCGCCAGCGCGGATTGGAACCCGACGGGCGGGACGCCGCCGTCGTGGCTCGTCCGTCCTCCGCAGCGTCGCCCGCGCCCGCCGAGAGCGAAGAATACTGGCAGACGCCGCAACAGTAATTTTACATTCTTAACGCAACCGCACACCCCCCTAAACGTATCTAAATATCAGACATTCAAGAGCGTTGACCTACGTTAGTTCAACTGGAAAACACAGAATTTTTTATCAACAGAGGTGCAGCTTATGAAAAACAGAATCTTTACCACGCAGCCCGTCGCGCGCAAGAAAAACGGCCTCGCGGGGCTGGCCTGCGCGCTGGTCGTCTCGCTGGTCTTGGTCGGGTGCAACTCGGTCGGATCGAAGGCGACGGAGATTAACAATCCGGCGGTTAATTTCGCGCAGCCGACGGCGACGGGCGCGGCTGTCGCGCAGCAGAATTCTTACGCCGACGTGGTGGCGCGCGTCGCCCCGGCGGTCGTCACCGTGCGCTCCGAGCGGCGCGGGCGCGCGGCGCAGCAACATCCCTTCATGGACGACCCGATGTTCCGCGAGTTCTTCGGCCAGCGCATGCCGAACATGCCGCAGACGCCCCGCCGTCAGGAAGGTCTCGGTTCGGGCGTTATCGTCACGGCGGACGGCTACATGCTGACAAATCATCACGTGGTTGACGGCGCGGACGAGATCAAGGTGGAACTCTCAGACCGCCGCGTGCTGACCGCGAAAGTCGTCGGCTCCGACCCGCCTTCCGACCTCGCGGTGTTGAAGATTGACGCGTCGAACCTGCCGGTCTTGCCGCTCGGCGACTCGGACAAGGTGCGCGTCGGCGACGTGGCTCTGGCCGTCGGCAACCCGCTCGGCATCGGCCAGACCGTGACCGCCGGGATCATCTCCGCCAAAGAGCGCACCACTTCGGGCGTCGGCGACGGCAGCTTCGCCAACTTCATCCAGACCGACGCGCCGATCAATCGCGGCAACTCCGGCGGCGCGCTCGTCAACACGAGCGGCGAACTGATCGGCATCAATTCGCAAATTCTGTCGCCCACGGGCGGCAGCATCGGCATCGGCTTTGCGATCCCGTCGAACATGGCGAAGGGCGTGATGGAGCAGTTGGTCAAGGACGGCAAGGTGCGTCGCGGCCAACTCGGCGTGCAGATTCAGGAAGTCACGTCGGACATCGCGGCGAGCCTCGACTTGAAGGAAGTGCGCGGCGTCATCATCGGCGCGGTCACTCCGGGCAGCGCGGGCGAGCGTGCGGGTCTGAAACAGGGCGACGTGATCACCGCCGTCAACGGCACGGTCGTCAGCGACGTGAACTCCCTGCGCAATCGTATCGCGAGCACCGCGCCGGGCACGGACGTGACGCTGACGGTCGTGCGCGACGGGCGCGAGCAGCAGATGAAAGCTACGCTCGGCGAGTTTACGCAGACGGCGCAGCGCGATGAGCGCGGCGGTTCCGGGCAGGGCGACGGCGCGGGCGCGTCGGGCGAGACGACCGGAAAGCTCGGCGTCCGCGTGCAGCCGCTCACGCCCGAACTGGCGCGTGAGTTCGAGTTGGAGCCGGGCACGCAGGGCGTGGCCGTGGCCGACGTTGACCCCAACGGCCCCGCCGCCGATGCGGGCATCCAGCGCGGCGACGTGATCGTGCAGGCCAACCGCCAGCCCGTCCGTTCGCCGGGAGACCTGACGGCGGCCATCGGGCGGACAGGCACGCGCCCCGCGCTCCTGCTCGTCAACCGTCGCGGCAACACGATCTTTCTCACCGTGAGGCCGCGCGCGTAAAGTCTGACCGGCAGTAAAAAGCAGAAGGCAAAAGTGAAGCGGGAAGCACAGCTTGTGTTCCGCTTCGCTTTTGCCTTTTAGTTTTGGTTTCTACTTCCCCTTTTTACTTTTGCCTTCGTCCGGGTGCTATACTTCCCGCACTCCCG
>DASPJG010000465.1:0-2159 GCA_035628755.1 Pyrinomonadaceae bacterium | reverse complement strand
GCGGCACGCAGACCAACATGAACGCCAACGAGGTCATCTCCAACCGCGCTATCGAAATGGCGGGCGGCGTGATGGGCAGCAAAGAGCCGATTCACCCGAACGACCACGTCAACATGTCGCAGTCTTCCAACGACACCTTCCCCACCGCCATGCACATCGCCGCCGCCGAGCGTATGCACCGGATGATCCCCGAAGTGGAGCGGCTGCACGCGGCGATTGACGCGAAGGCGAAAGAGTATTGCGACGTGGTGAAGATCGGGCGCACGCACTTGCAGGACGCGACGCCCCTTACGGTGGGGCAGGAATTTTCCGGTTGGGCGAGCCTCATCGAGCGCGACATCGAACGCCTGCGCATGGCTCTGCCCGGCCTCTACGACCTCGCCATCGGCGGCACGGCGGTTGGCACGGGACTCAACGCGCACCCCGAGTTCGCCGAGCGCGCCGCGCAAAAGATCGCGGAGTTGACCCACCTGCCTTTCAAGTCGCACCCGAACAAGTTCGCGGCTCTCTCCGCACACGACGAGATGGTCTTTGCCAGCGGCGCGCTCAAGACGCTCGCCGGTTCTCTGATGAAGATCGCCAATGACATCCGCTGGCTCGCCTCCGGGCCGCGCGCGGGCTTCGGCGAACTCATCCTGCCGGAGAACGAACCCGGCTCGTCAATCATGCCCGGCAAGGTCAACCCCACGCAGTCCGAGGCGATGACGATGGTCGCCGTGCAGGTCTTCGGCAACGACGCCGCCATCGGCTTCGCCGGTTCGCAGGGCAACTTCGAGTTGAACGTCTTCAACCCGGTGATGATTCACAACCTGCTCCACTCGATCCGTCTCATCACAGACGCCTGCCACGGCTTCGTTGACTACTGCGTGGCAGGCATCGAACTCAACCGCGAACAGATCAAGTCGCACCTCAACAACTCGCTCATGCTCGTCACCGCGCTCAACCCGTACATCGGCTATGACAAGGCCGCGCAGGTCGCCAAGAACGCGCACAAGAAGGGCATCTCCCTGCGCGAGTCGGCCATCGCGCTCGGCTTCCTGACGGGCGAGCAGTTTGACGAATACGTCAAGCCGGAAGAGATGACGCACCCGTAGCAACTGAGGCGGGCGGAGAAGGAAAACGAGGCAGGCGAAGGCGCGTCGCGCGGGCGGCGAGCGGTTACGACGAACGCTTCCGCGTCACCGCTTCTCTTCGACCTTCTCCCTTCTCCCTTCTCCCGCGCCCTTTCCCGGCCTCTTGCCGCACCCATCCGCGCGCCCCTCTCTTGCATCTAAATATCGGTTCGCGTCGCCCCTGTTTCCCGGCGTGCGGGGGGCGGGGATGAGTGCTTGCGCAATGTTTCTCAAAGTGAGATAGTTTTTGTTTGCGGCGTTCGCCGCCGGGCGCGTGGGGCGCGACTGTGCGGGTGAAAGCGGCGTTAGGAGGACGAAAAATTGACTGTGGCAACTTTAACGAACGCGCCTGTACTGGAAGACTACTTCGGGCTGTCGGATGCCGAGTTGCACGACCGCATCGAGGCCGCGCGGCGCGCGCTCGGCGAGCGGCTCGTCATCCTCGGCCACCATTACCAGCGCGACGACGTGATCGTCCACGCAGACGTGACGGGCGACTCCTTCAAGCTCTCGAAGCTCGGCGCGGAGCGCGACCGCGCGGAATTTATCGTTTTCTGCGGCGTGCATTTCATGGCCGAATCGGCGGACATTCTCTCTGCGCCGCACCAGAAAGTTATTCTGCCAGACCTCGGCGCGGGCTGTTCGATGGCCGACATGGCCTCCGCCGAACAGGTCGAAGACGCCTGGGATCAACTCGCCGCCGCGGGCATCCTCGCAGACTTTCGCGTGATGCCGATCACGTACATGAATTCGACCGCCGCGATCAAGGCCTTCTGCGGCAGGAACAACGGCGTGGTCTGCACCTCGTCGAACGCCGTGCCGCTCTTTGACAAGAGTTTGAAGGAAGCCGATAAGCTCTTCTTCTTCCCCGACCAACATCTGGGACGCAACACGGGCGTCAAGTTTGGCATCCCGCTCGAACAGATGGTTGTCTGGAACCCGTTTCAGGAACTCGGCGGCAACACGGTGGAAGCCCTGCGCGGCGCGCGTCTCATCCTGTGGAAAGGCCACTGCTCCGTGCATGGGCGTTTCCGCGAGTGGCATGTG
>DASPJG010000464.1:0-4867 GCA_035628755.1 Pyrinomonadaceae bacterium | reverse complement strand
ATCGCTCCGTAAATTTTACGACCGTCCGAGTCCTTACCGTTGTTGCCAGCCGCCGCGACGACGACCACGCCCGCGTCCACCAGTTTGCGGACGGCTTTGCAGATCGGGTCGTTCCGGTAGGAGTCTGCGACGGGCATGCCGAGGCTCATGTTGACGACGCGGATGTTGTACGCGGGGCGGTTAGCCAGCACCCAGTCAAGCGCGCTCAGAACGGAGGAGATGTTGCCTGTGCCGCGCGCATTCAACACGCGCAGGTTGACGATCTTGGCGTTGGGGGCGATGCCGGTGTATGCGCCGTTGGCGATGCGCCCATTGCCCGCCGCCGTCGAAGCGACGTGCGTGCCGTGGCCGTAGGGGTCGTCGGTGCGGTTCTCGCCCGTGAAGTCTTTGCTGAACGCGACGCGCTTGCCGTTGCTCTTGTCTAAGAACGAAGTGTGCCCCGCGTCGATGCCGGAATCGAGAACTGCGATGCCGATGCCCGTGCCGTCGAGCGTGGTCGTCGTCGTGCCGCCGAGCAGGGTGGTCGTCCTCTGCGTGCGCATGGCTTCCGTCCCCGTGGTTTCCGTGACGTGGCCGAACGACTTGACCTCGGCGTCCACGGATACATAGACGACCTCGCTAAAGGACTCCAACTGGTCAACCACGCTCTTCGGCAACTCGATGGAGAGCGTGTCCAAATTGCGGAAATTATGCTTGACCCGCACAGCGTGATTACGCAGGAGCGCGTTAAACTGGTTAGACAGTTTGCCGTTGATCTGCAAGATGGCTTTGACAGTGTCCTCGTTATTCATCCCGAGCATGTGCTCGCGCATGGAAGGCGATACCTTGCGCGCCTTTTTCGCTCGGGGCTGGGCATACGCTGTTTGCTTCTCTGCGACCAGAATACCTGCTGTCATGGAGGCTAACAGCGAGAGGGCAAGAGCCCAAGACATTCCAGTACGGCCTTTAATTGCTTTCATCGAATCTCCTGATTTGGGGGAAGTAGCCGGATACGACAGGCAGCCAGACAAAGGGGCGTCGGGCAAAACCCCTTATAGCAAGGGCTATACCACTCGTTGCCCTTCATAAATCTGACTTTTTACTGGATTAAATGCCCGCAGAGGTGCTACAGAATATTCAGAAAACGACCGCTCCGGTCAATCTGGCGTGAAGCGCGCGGTTAAATTGACTTGTCTACCCGGGAAACTGATTTTGCTGGAAAGTCTACCGCCGGTGAAATTAACTGTCGCTCCGCCGTTCCAGAAAGGGGCGCATCACTTATAATAAGCGGCAGGATTTGAATTTTATGGAGCGGTTTTACAGGCCGGATCAGGAAGCGTCCCGGTTAGCCTTCATTCGGCGGCGAGACCGGCACAGGCATGACGGCAGCCTCCGGCGGTTTGAGATAACATCCCGCCGCAGCCACCGCAGGGAGCCTTATTTTACCGTGATGCCTGTCTAAAAAAGCCCGGTCGAAGCCCCGCCCGTCAGGGATAAATAGATGATCCTCCCGGGTGGGCTTGGAGATGAGCGGGCGGTCGCCCTATTATCGAAGCGTTGGTCGCGGAGAAAAGTTTTGAATCCACATCAGCCGCCGCGCAGATAAATCTCTCCGCTAATATCTCGCTGGCTCGTGCGCGAGCCTGAGGGTGGCTGAAGTGATCCGGCATTACGATGGTGATGTCGTAAGCATATACCCGCCGAAGGGACTTAACCGAATAAATCATTCTTGAAGGGAGAATGAATTGATGGCCGAACTGCGCGGCGCCATCGCTCCGCCTGAAATCAAGGCGGAGTGGGAGCGCGCCTATGCTTTGTACCGTGAGGCGCCCGGAGTGCCTCATAATAAGAAACTTGATCGCACCGAGCGTATCTCTTACGTCGCACTGAAGCTGAATTTGACGCGCAAGCAGGCCAAGCGCAGGATCAGAAATTACGAGGCGTGGCAGCGCAACATCAGTAAAGGTCTCGTTGAGGGCTGACCGCCCGCGCCGGGCGTGCCGTGAGTGTTCCCGGACGGGGCGGTCTCCTCAAATGCGACGCTGCCATAAGCTGAGAGGAAGAATACAACTTGATTAACTTGTCGCGGGTCGAAGGCGCGTGGCGGGCTGTCATCCTGTCGACGCTGCTGCTCTTTACCTTTTCGGAAGCAAGAGCGCAGAGCGTCGATCAGGTCAGAGCGCGTTACACGAAATATGAATACTTGATACCGATGCGTGACGGGGTCAAACTCTTCGCCTCGGTCTATGTCCCGAAGGACGCTACGCAGCGATACCCGTTCCTGCTCACGCGCACGCCCTACAGTGTCGGCCCCTACGGCAGCGATAATTACCGCGCCGCTCTCGGCCCCTCGGCGAGTTTCGAGCGAGAGGGCTTCATCTTCGTCTATCAGGACGCCCGTGGCCGCTACATGTCAGAAGGCGAGTTTCAGCAGGTGCGCCCGCACCTACCTGATAAACGCAGCCCCAGAGATATTGACGAAAGCACGGACACTTACGACACCATCGAATGGCTCATAAAGAACGTGCCGAACCACAACGGCAGGGTCGGGATGGTCGGCATCTCGCAACCGGGCTTCCACGTCGCCGCGAGCATCATCGACTCTCACCCCGCACTCAAGGCGGCCTCGCCACAGGCTCCCACCGCCGACTACTACATGGGCGACGACGTTTACCACAACGGCGCATTCATGCTGGCGGCCAACTTCGGCTTCTACGCCTCCTTCGTCCCGCGCAGCGGCAATCCCTCACCTCCGCGCCCGCGTATCCCGTTCGACATGGGCACGCCCGACGCCTACGATTTTTTTCTCAACGTCGGGCCGCTCTCCGAAGCCAACCAGAGGCTCTTCGGCGGCGAGGCGAAATACTTTCAGGAGATCATCGATCACACCACTTATGACGACTTCTGGAAGAGCCGCTCGCTCTGGCGGTTTACGCATAACGTGAAGTGCGCCGTCCTGAACGTCGGCGGGTGGTTCGACGCGGAAGACCCGGCGGGGCCTTTTCACATTTATCGCTCGGTCGAGCGGAACAATCCCGGCACGGTGAACGGGCTGGTGATGGGGCCCTGGTCGCACGGCGGCTGGGCGCGCGGCGACGGCGACCGGCTCGGCAATCTCAACTTCGCCGTCAAGACCGGGGAATTTTTCCGCGAGCAGATTCAGTTCCCGTTCTTCATGCACTACCTGAAAGACAAGCCCTCAGACCTGCCCGAAGCCTACATGTTCCTGACCGGGATCAACGAGTGGCGTCGCCACGACGCGTGGCCGCCCAGAGAATTGAAGCCGCTCGAACTCTTTTTTCAAGCGGGCGGTCGTTTGACGACGGACTCTCCGGCCACCGACGCGAAAACCGCGTTTGACGAATACGTGAGCGACCCGAACCGCCCCGTCCCCTACCTCGGCTACATCGTCAACGGGATGACCTCCGATTACATGACGGAGGATCAACGCTTCGCCTCGCAACGCGCCGACGTGATGGTCTATGAGACCGAACCGTTGGAGCGCGACATGATCATCGCAGGGCCGATCAAAGTTAAGTTGAACGTCTCGACGACCGGCACGGACTCGGATTTCGTGGTGAAACTAATAGACGTTTACCCGGCCAGCTACCCCACGCCGCGCCCGCCCGAAGGCCAGCCGGTTCCCGCGAACGCCGTGAAGATGGGCGGCTACCAGCAACTCGTGCGCGGCGAGCCTTTCCGCGGCAAGTTTCGCAACAGCTTCGAGCGACCCGAACCTTTCAAGCCGGGGCAGCCCGCCGCCATCAATTTCGAGATGCCGGACGTGTATCACGCCTTCCGCGCGGGACACCGGATCATGGTGCAGGTGCAAAGCTCCTGGTTTCCCCTGACGGATCGCAACCCGCAAAAATTCACCGACATTCCGAAGGCGACCGCCGCCGACTACCAGAAAGCCACGCAGCGAGTCTATCGCGCGCGCGACCTCAATTCATCCGTCACCGTGTCGGTTGAAGGAACTCCGCTGATGTTCAAAGGCAGGCAGCGTTAAAGTCTAATCGCCGCGCGACGCGACAGGCTCGTGCTCCGGGTCAATAGTGGTGAGTTCGGCCATCACCATCCGCTCGCCCGTTTCAGGACTACACTCGGCTTCGGTCGGCGGCGCGGTCGTCTCGTCGCCCGCGCGCGGCAAATAGAGCGAGACGAGCAGCGCGAGCGCGGCCAGCACGGTTCCAACCCAGAAGACGTTATGAATGGCTCCGGCCATTGCTCTCCGTAGCGCATCGAGCGCGGCCGGAGGCAAAGCGGCTCCCGCCTGCGGATCGATCAGCGCGTTGGGGTTCGCGGCCAACTCCGCCGCGCGTTCAACCGTCAGCACGCCGCTTCCGCTGCGCGCGACCTCATCGAGCCGCGCCGCCAAACCCGCCGACAGCACCGCGCCCATAACGGCTACGCCGACCGCGCCGCCGATAGAACGGGAAAACTGGTTGAGCGAAGTGGCGATCCCCAGTTGGGTGCGCGCGACGGACTGTTGCACCGCGATGAGCATCGTCAGCATCGTCAGGCCGAGTCCCGCGCCGATCAGGATCAAATCCACATAGAGCCAGAGCCGCGCCGTTTCTATCTGGTAGGTGGAAAGCAGCACGAACCCGAACGTCATCAGTGCGAACCCCACGATGCACGTCGGGCGAAATCCGACGCGGAGCAGCAACCGCCCGCCGATGATTGACATCCCGACCCAACTCAGCAACAGCGGCGTCAGCAGCGAACCCGCCTCCGTCGCCGTCGCGCCGAGCGCGCCCTGCGCGAAAAGCGGGACGAAGGAGATCGCGCCGAACATGCCGACGCCTGCGAGGAATCCCGCGACGACCGAGACGGTCACCACCCGGTTGCGAAATAGTTGGAACGGGATGAGCGGATCGGCGGCGCG
>DASPJG010000463.1:0-8945 GCA_035628755.1 Pyrinomonadaceae bacterium | reverse complement strand
GGATGAACTCCTGCTTCGTCAAAATTCCGATCGTCCCGATTGCGCCGCCGATGGCGAGGCTGCCCACGTCGCCCATAAACACGTCGGCGGGCGGCGCGTTGTACCACAGGAAGCCGAGCGACGCGCCCGCCATCGCCCCGCAAAACACCGTCAGTTCGCCGACCTCGCGGCGGTGGTCGATGAACAGTTGCCGCGCCCAACGCTCGTCGCCGCTCACATAAGTAAAGGCCGTGAGGGCGACCATCGCGATGAAAGTGACGCTGATGGCGAGTCCGTCGAGGCCGTCCGTCAGGTTCACGGCGTTGGACGAACCGATGAGCACCAGCACGATGAACGGCAGGTAGAGCCACGGCCCGATGTTCGTGATCATCGAGATGTCCGTCTGTTTGAAGAACGGAAGGCTGAGGTTCCACGAATAGTCGGGCGAGAAAAAGTAGAGCGTCGCCCACACCCCGGCGGCGATCAAAAACTGCGCGGCGAGTTTCTGCTTGCCGGTCAGCCCTAAGCTTTGCCGCTTCGCCACCTTCGCGTAGTCGTCGAGGAAACCGACGACGGCGAAGAGTGCGGTCGAGATCAGAATGATCCAGACGTAGAGGTTAGAGAGACGCGCCCAGAGGAGCGTGGAGATGAGCACCGAGCCGATGATGAGGAGGCCGCCCATCGTCGGCGTGCCGCGCTTCGCCATGTGCGCCTGCGGCCCCTCTTCCCTGATCTGCTGCCCGACGTTCATCTCGCGCAGCATTCGTATGATGCGACCGCCGAAGACGAGCGAGATCAGGAGCGCGGTGACGGTGGCATAGGCCGTGCGGAACGTGACGTACTGGAAGACGTTGAGCGCCTTGACGAAGACCGACTGCGCGTTCTGCCCCCCGGAACGCTCGAAGATCAAGTGGTAGAAGATGTAATAGATCATCCGTTAATCAAACGATGAACGCGGAACGATGAATAATGAACGGGAAGCGAGACGCCTGACGCCTTCCGTTCATCGTTCCGCGTTCACCCTTCATCATTTTCCTCATATCGTTTGCGCAGTGCTTCGATGATCCGCTCCGTGTGTACGCCGCGCGATCCCTTCACCAGCAGCAGATCGCCCGCCCGTACCTCTTCGACCAACGCGGCGGCGGCCTCGTCGGTCGTCGCAAAAAACCTCGCCGCTTCCATCCCCGCCTCGCGCGCCCCCGCGACGAGTTCCGTCGCCAGCCCGCGCACGCCCCACAGCACGTCGATCCCCATCCGCGCAATCTCGCGCCCCGCCTCCGCGTGCAACTCCGCGCCCGTCTCGCCCAACTCCAACATCTCACCCGCGACGATAAACGTGCGCCGCGCGCCGTCGCCCTTGCCTCTCGCTTCCGCCACCGCGCGCGCCATGCTCAGCAGCGAACGCGGGTTCGAGTTGTAACAATCGTTAATCACGCTGAACCCGGCGGCGAATTCGATCAACTCGCCGCGCATCTCCGAAGCGGTCGCGGAACCGAGAGCGCGTGCGATCTCTTCCGGCGCGATCTGGAAGCAGGTGGCGACCGCCGAGGCCGCGAGCGCGTTCAAAAGATTATGGCGACCGGGCAGGCGCAACTGCGCGTCCGCTTCGCCGAGCGGCGTCACGAGACGGAAGCGGCTGAGGCCGAAGCGCGCGCTTTCGATCCGGGTCGCCGTCACGTCCGCCGGGTTTTCGATTCCGAAGGTGAGCGTGCGCCCGTCGTATCTGCCGCGCATCGCGGCGACGCGCTCATCGTCCGCATTGAGAATCGCCGTCCCTCCGGGTTTCAAATTTTCCACGAGTTGCGCCTTGCCCGCCGCGATGTGCTCGACGGAATCGAAGAACTCCAGATGCACGGGCGCGACGTTCAGCTCGACCGCGATGTCGGGCGGCGCGACCTCTGTGAGCCGCTTGATCTCCCCGAACATCGACTGTCCCATCTCCAGCACGGCCACGTCGAAGTCGGAAGGGCGCGCGCCCCTCGACTCGATCTGCAAGATCGAAAGGGCGAGGCCGAGTTCGTTGTTGAAGTTCTTCTGCGTCTTCAACACGCGCCGCCCGGTCTCAGCCAGAACGTGCGCCGTCAAGTCCTTCGCCGTCGTCTTCCCCGCGCTCCCCGTGAGCGCGACGACCACGCCGCCCCAGGCCTTGAGCGCGCCGCGCGCGACGCTCTGCAAGGCGTTGATCACGTCGTCAACTAATAAGAGACGTGCGCCGAACGCCTGCAACTCCGCGTCGCCCTCGACGCGTTCGCGCCGCGCGACGGCGGCGACCGCGCCCCGCTCGAAGGCGACGGGGATGAAGCGGTGCGCGTCGTCGAAGGAGGTGGCGGTGAAGAAGTGCCGCCGGTAGTCTTCGGGCGAGAGGGCGAAGAACAGTTCCCCTTCGGCCACGGTGCGCGAGTCAATCGAAAACCCCGTCAACTCTTTGTCAAAGAACTCCCGCGTCTCGTCTGCCCCGCCATTGTCGGCACGCATCAGTTGAGACGCCGTTCGTATGTTCACGCTGCTACTTTTTCCTTTGCGTTTCTTTTTTCTGCGCCTGCGGCGGCGGCGTGGCCTCGGCGGCACGACGGCTCGATTCTCGCGCGCTCCGCTTGCGCCTCAGACGCTCCCGGCAATCTACGATTCTACGTCTCAGTTCATATTGTTGACTATCTTGCGGGGGCACTGTCATCGAGTCGCTCCGTTACCGATTTTCTTGTTGACGGGGGCGCGTTTGCAGCAGCGCAAGCACGTTCGGCGAACGCAATTTTCCCGCGTCAGTCGCTCCTTCCGAACTCTACGCGGACGGTCTGCCCGGCCTCGACGCGCGCTCCCGCCGCGGGGCTTTGCCCGACGGCGCGACCGTCGCCGTGGGCTTCGAGTTCGAGTCCGAGTTGGGCGCAGATGCGCGCCGCCTCGCGGACGCTGCGGCCACGCACGTCCGGCATCAATAAAGCGCGCTCCTCCGCCGCCGCGTACACCACTTCGCGGACGCCGCCCGCGCCCCTCCCCTCCTGCTTCACCACCTGCGGCAACATCGCCTGCGCCGCCGACTCCTGAGAAGAATATTGTGCGTGATGGGTCGCCCCCGCCGCCGCCGCGCTGTCTCCGGCGTCGTGCGTGGCCTGCGCGAGTTCGTCGTCGCCGCTCGCGGGAGTTTTGAATTCCGTGTCGGGCGCAATGTCCAGATAAGGCAGCACGCTCTCGGCGATGGCGCGGAAGACGGGTGCGGCCACCGTGCCGCCGTAATACGAACCGGCGGGTTCGTCGAGCACCACGATGATCACGACCGCCGGATTATCAATCGGCGCGAAGCCCGCGAACGAGGCGACGTACTTCGTCTTCGAGTAGGCGCGCGTCGCGGGGTCGATCTTCTGCGCCGTGCCGGTCTTGCCCGCGGCGGTGTAGCCGTCGAGTTGCGCGAGTTTGGCCGTGCCGCTGACGGTCACGCTCTCAAGCATGGGGCGGAGCGTGCGCGCCGTCTCGACGCTCAGGACGCGGTGCGTCTCCGGCGTCGTGCGTTGAACCGTCTGGCCGTTCGCGTCGCGCACTTCCCTGACGAGATGCGGGGCGACGCGCACGCCGTCGTTCGCAATCGTGGCGAAGGCCGCCGCCATCTGGATCGGCGTGACGCCGACTTCCTGACCGATGGCGACCGAACCCATCGAACTCGGATGCCAGTTCTCGGGCTTGCGCACGATGCCGCGCGTCTCGCCCTTGAGTTCGATGCCCGTCCGCTCGCCGAAACCGAACCGCCGCATGTAGTCGTACATGCGTTCCTTGCCGACCCGCAGCCCCAGTTTGATCGCGGCGACGTTGCTCGACTTCGCCAACGCTTCCGTCACCGTCAACGTGCCGTAGGCGTGCGTGTCGCGGATGGTGCGACCGAGGAGATTGATCGATCCCATCTGGCAGTCAATCGTGTCGGTCGGGCGCGCGAGTTTCTCCTCGATGGCAGCGGAGTAGGCGACGATCTTAAAGGTCGAACCCGGCTCGTAGATGTTCTGTAACGCCTGATTCTTGCGCACCTCTTCATCGATCTTGCGCGCGGTGTTCGGGTCGAAGGTCGGGGCGTTGACGAGCGCGAGGATTTCGCCGGTGCGCGGTTCGAGCACGAGCGCGGTGGCCGACCGGGCGCGCGTCTGTTCCATCGCCGCCGCCACGGCGCGCTCGGCCTGATACTGTATGTTCCGATCAATCGTCAGCACGATTGACTGGCCGGGCTGCGCCTCGACCTCGAAACTATTGAAGGCTCTGTGACGCGCGTCTTTGTCGAAGACGGTCTTTCCCGCCTCGCCGCCGAGCGCGGCGTTTTGATAAAGCTCGATCCCGGCCAGCCCCTCGTCGTCCGTCCCGACGTAGCCGAGCACGTGTGCGGCGAGCGCGCCGTTCGGGTAATAACGCTTCGGCTCTTTGACCGCGCGCACGCCCGCGAGTTTCAAATCGTGCAGGCGCGCGGCCACTTCCGCGTCAACTTGCCGCGCCAGCCACACGAACTTGCGTTTCGATTTCTGCGCCTCTTCCAGACGCGCCCTAAGCGGCGACTCGTCAAGGCCGAGTACGGCGGCAAACTTTTTCGCCGTTTCGCGCGCATCAAACTTCTCGTCAATCGGTTCGGCGACGAACGAATCCACGTCGAGGCTGCGCGCGAGTTCCTGCCCGTTACGGTCGACGATCAGGCCGCGCAGCGCGTTCGTTTTCGCGGCCTGCTGCTGTTGCCTGCGCGCGCGGTCGCTCAGGACTTCGTGTTGGCTGACCTGTAGGTAGACGAGCCGCCCGCCGATAGCGAGCATCCAGAGGACGAGCAGGAAGACGACGATAGAGACGCGTCGGCGCGAGGCGTCGGGTCTGTTCTTCGTTTTCGCGTTTGAGCGTTCGGGCATCATAAATAACAACTTTTTCAAACGATCCGCGCCGCGCGCCTGTCCAATCCGACATCGAAAATTTTGCGCCCGGGAAACTCGAAGCCAGCGCGTGTGGGAGTGGCGAGGGGGTGTTTTGAACTCGAAGCCGTTCCTGCCGCCGCAGTCTCTCGATTAATGCGCCACGGAACGAGTGCGTGATTTCTTCGGCGCAACCGGCAACGCCTCGGACGCCATCTGCTCGGTCTGCACAGCTTTGCGCGCCCGGTTAATCTGCGACGGGCGGGCGGGCTGCATCCCGATCTCACGCGCCGCGCGCTCCAGCGACGCGGGGGCGGTCGCGGCGTTGATCTGCAAGATCAGTTGTTGCTGTTCTGCCATCAGGCGCGCCCGTTCGGCGCGCAGTTTCTCGCCATCGTAGCCGTAACGCACCGCAGCGAAATGTTGCCCGGCGGCGACGACGAAACCACCGGCCATGACCAGACCGCAGACGAGCATCACGAGTTGACGCTTGAGGGCGCGCGTGTCGTGTTCGCGGCGCACGCCGTGATTAAAATTTTGTTGGGGGAATCTTCTCATCGCCGTTTCCGCCTCCGAACAAAATAGGGACTGTTTCAGACCCGTGTGGCTGAACGTTAAGGTTCGGCCTGTAAAGTTTCTTCAAGTCGCTCATGTAGCGACGGCTTCGAGTTTCCGGCAGGCGCGGAGTTTTGCGCTGCGCGCGCGTGGGTTTTCGTCCAGTTCCGCTTCAGAGGGGGTCACAGGTCGTCGGGTCAGTATTTCGACGGCGCGGCGCGCGCCGCACGCGCAGACGGGGAGACGCCGATCACATTCACATTGCCCGGCCAGACGGCGCAATGTGCGCTTCACGATGCGATCTTCGAGCGAGTGGAAACTGATGACGACCAGACGGCCAGACGGTTGTAAAAGATCAATGGAGGCTTCCAGAAATGCTTCAAGCCCTTCGAGTTCGTGGTTAACGGCGATGCGCAACGCCTGGAACGTGCGCGTCGCCGGGTGGATACGGTCGGTGCGCTTGTAGCCGACGGCGCGTGCGACCAACTCGGCCAATTCGGCGGTCGTTTCAATCGCCCGCCCTTCCTCGCGCCGCTCGACGATCCAGCGCGCGATGCGACGCGACTTGCGCTCCTCGCCGTATTCAAAGATGATGCGCGCGATCTCCTCTTCCGGCAGCCGCGCGAGCAGTTCGGCAGCCGTCTCGTCGTCGCCGCGCGCGTCCATGCGCATGTCGAGCGGCGCGTCGTGACGAAAACTGAATCCCCGCTCCCCCGCGTCGAACTGAAGCGACGACACGCCGAGGTCTGCCAGCACCCCGCTTACTTCCTGTTCGCCCGCCTCCGCCAGCACGCCCGCGATCTCTTTGAAGTTCGCGTGCACGGCGCGGAAGCGTCCGCCGAAGCCGGACAGCCGCGCGCTCGCAAACTGCAAGGCTTCCGGGTCTCTATCAATGCCGAGAACGCGAACCTGTGCGGAGGCTTCCAGCAACGCCTCGCTGTGGCCGCCGAGGCCGAGCGTCGCGTCCACAAACAACCCGCCGCGCTCTGGCGCGAGATAGGCGACCGACTCTGCTAGCAACACGGGGCGATGGGGCGCATCAGGCCCCCCACCTGATGCAAACATCACCATCGCCCCGTGAAGTCGTTCAAAGACCTGAAAAACCGTGAATCCTGCGCCGCAAATCGTGAATCGCGGTAAACCATAAAAGTTAAACTCCCTGTTTTTAACTATTTACCATTTACGATTCACTCTTATATTCCGAGGCGCGCAATGGCGGCCTCGTCTTCTTCGGTGTAGGGGTCTGAGAGCAGGCGTTGCTGAAATCGCTCTAATTCCCAGACTTCCAGATAATTCAAATAGCCGAGCACCGCCACATCGCCCATCACGCCCGCGCTTTTTCTGAGCAGGGGATGGATGAGCACGCGTCCCTGCCCGTCTATGGTCGTCTGCTGCCCGTAGTAGTTCGTGCGATCCAGAAACTTGCGCCGCGCCGTGTCCATGGAAGGCAGCAGGGCGAGCCGCTGTTCGATGCCTTCCCACTCGGCCAGCGGATAGATGCGCACGCTTTCTCCCGTCAGACTGGTCACGTAAACTTCCGCACCCTGAGTCTCCTGTATATGGCGGCGGAAAGTGGTCGGCACTTTGAGTCTCCCTTTGGCATCTATCCGCGCCGTGTAATTTCCTCTTAACATAGGGCTTCGGCGTTCGGCTGGGGCGAGAATTGCTTAAAAGTTAAAGTATAACTTAAACCGTTTACGCCAACATGCTCTGAAGAGTCCACTTCTAGCCACTTTCTCCCACTCGACGCGAATACTACGCTCCATTACCGGACACTGTCAAGACTAAAAACATTGGCGAACAGATAATTTTAAGCACCATTTCGTGCATTTAGGGCGTTCTGAGAAGCCAAACTGCTTAAGCAGGAGGTCAAAAAGGTGTTCAAACGACTCGACTGCTTAAAATCCCGCCTGTCACTTTCACGCGCCATCCTGTATAGTTGCGCGCCGTAACTCGACCAGCGACAACCTGACTATGACGTTTCTGCATGATTAGTTTCAGCGGACTTCTCTTTTTCGGCGCGCTCGTGGCACTTGCCAACGTTCTCGGCGGCCTCCTGCTCACCCGACCGCGCACGACCCTGCGCGACGCGCACATCCTGCGTTACCTCATCGCGCTCGGCGCGGGCTTCATGCTGGCCGCAATTTTTCTGGAGATTTTGCCGGAAGCCGTGCGCCTGTGGGGAGAGGGAGAGACTGACATCAGCGAGGCTGTGCTCGGCGCGATGACGCTTTTGCTGCTCGGCTACCTGCTGATCCATCTTTTTGAACACACCATCGCCCCCCATTTTCATTTCGGGGAAGAGACGCACACAGAGGCGATGCTCCAGCCGAAAGCCGCCTATACGGCCATCGCCGGTCTCTCCATACACACCTTCTTCGACGGCGTCTCCGTGGCCGCGGCTTTTCTGGTGAATTTCAGGGCGGGGCTGCTCGTCTTCGTCGCCGTCCTGCTGCATAAAGTCCCCGAAGGGTTTACCGCCGCATCAATTATGCTGGCCTCGGGTCGTTCGCCGCGTCGCGCGCTCTATGCGACGCTCATCATCGGGGCGGCCACGCTCGGCGGCGTGCTCTGCGTGGCCGTGCTGCAAGCGCGCGTCGAGGAGGCGGTGAGATACGCCCTGCCCTTTTCGGCGGGCGTGACGCTCTATGTCGCCGCGAGCGACCTCATCCCGGAAGTCAATCACATGGAGCGGAAAAATCCGCTCGTCTCCATCGTGGTCTTCGCGGGCGTCGCGCTCTTTTACCTTTTTCACCTGCTGCTGGAAAGCTGACGCGGAGGCGGGGTAAAAGCCAGATACGCGTTGGGGAGGGCGTGGGCGGCGCATCAGCCTCCCGGCGCATGCGCGTCGTGCTTCCGGCGTAATGTACGTCACCTGCGTTTTGCCTTTTACCTTTTGCCCCGCGCCTTGTATTATCAGTTCATCCCATGCGAACCCGACGAACCATTCCCGCTCTAGTAATTTTCGCGCTCCTCTGCCTGACGAGCGGCCTCGACGCGACGCGCGCCCAGACCGCCACCTCGCCGCTTCCCGCGCCGACCGGCTTCGTCAACGATTACGCCAACGTGCTGGAACCAGCGACCGAGGAACGTCTGGAAACTATTCTGACGAACTTAAAGAGCGTCGGCGACATCGAGTTTGCGGTCGTGACCGTGCCGACGACGGGCGAGCAGGACATTTTCGACTACTCGCTGGCCGTCGCGCGGGGCTGGGGCATCGGGGCGAAAGAGGACGAAAGCAAGGGCATGTTGATGCTCGTGGCGATCAACGACCGGAAATATTTCACGCAGATCAGTCGCCATCTCGAAGGCGACATCACCGACGGCCTTTCCGGGCAGATTCAGCGCGCGCGCCTCGTGCCGCCCTTCAAGCAGGGCGATTATTCGCGCGGCATCTCAGACACGGTTGAAACCTACGTGGCGACGCTTGCGGAGAAACGCGGCTTTAGTCTGGAAGGCATCGATCAAAGTCGCGCTTATCGCCCGGCGGCCTCGCAGACGCGCCGGAGCAGTCGCAGGGGCAGCTTTTCGCCGTGCAGTTTGGGG
>DASPJG010000462.1:0-3975 GCA_035628755.1 Pyrinomonadaceae bacterium | reverse complement strand
GCCGCGCAGGATATTTTTCGCCGTCGCCCACGCCCTGAAGCAAACCTGCCGCACAATTCACGCCGGAAAAACCTGCTCGCCTTAACGCGCGCCGCCGCCGTTTTGTATCTGCTCCAAACGCGTGGCCGCATCCGCGCAACGCGCGTCAGGCAACGAGCGCGCGCACAAACTGCCGTGCAAAAACTTTTGATATTCGTCAGCGGCTTCCGCCGCGCGACCGAGCGTGTCGAGCGCGGAGGCGACGCGGTAGGGGAGCAGTTCGTCAGGTTCGCCGCCCTGTTCGGCGGCGCGGAATTCGGCGAGAGCGGCTTCCGCCTGCCCGTCTTCGGCGAGTTGGAGGGCGAGAAGTTTGCGGGTGTGCGCGTCGTCTGAGAGGCGGAGCGCGGCGCGGTATTCGCGGATGGCGGCGTCGCGGCGGTTGAGCAGGCGCGCGTTGGCGGCGCGCGCGAGGTGCGCGTCGAAGCTATGATAGTCGCGGTAAAAATAGACCGCGCCCGCCAGAAGCAGCGCGAACGAATAAAGGAGCGAGGGCGCGTAGCGTGTGAGCCGGAGATGCGGGCGGATCGCCGTCGGCGGCGACTGTGTTGCGGCTCGCTCGCCTGTGTCCTCCGAAACGTCTCCGCACGTCGCAACGCCGCCTGCTGCGCCAGTTTCTTCCGACCCGCTCGCCTTTGTCTCTACGACATCGGCGGCCTCAGTTTTTTCTCGGACGTTTGCTTGCGGGGCGTAGTCGTTCGCGGCGGAGTGTGGCCGGAAGGCTCGCGCGACGAGGTAGAGGGGAAAGACGACGGGCGCGTAGACGAGCGTGCCGAGTGTCCACGCGGCGATGGCATAGAGCGGGAAACGGCGGTGGCGGGCGTCGTGGAGCACCCACCCGGAGGCCAGTATCGCGAAGGCGTAGAGCAGCGGCGGCAGCCACTCGGTTATTTCTCCGGCGGAGATTTGCCAGCGCGCGGTCAATGCTGAGTTAGGGCTGCTTGCTGATGTCTTCGCCGACGGCGTGGAGCGTCATCGAACTCGACAGCCCGAGGCCGGAGAGCCTGCCGGCCATCAGCACGATGACCTGTCCGTGCTGCACGATGCCCGACTCCATGAGCGTCCGGTCGCCCGCCTGAATCATGCCCTCGGTCGTGCTCGGCGGCGGGTAGACGTGAGGCTCGACCGCCCAGATGATCGCTAGTTCGTTCATCACTTCGCGCGAGTGCGTGAGCGCGGCGATGCGCTGCGCGGGGCGCAAAGCCGAGAGGCGACGCGCCATCAAACCCGACTCCGTGAAGACCGCGATCACCTTCGCGCTCATCTCCTCGGCTGCGAAGGCCGCCGCCTCGCAGATGGCGCGGCTGACGCGCCCGGACTGTTTGCCCGCCCACTTCGTCACCGAACTCGACCCGGTGCTGCGCCCCGTCTCAGCCGACTCGATGATGCGCGCCATCGTCGCCACGGTCGCCACAGGGTATGCGCCCGTCGCCGTTTCCGCCGACAGCATCAAGGCATCCGAGCCGTCCCACACGGCGTTCGCCACGTCCGACGCCTCGGCGCGCGTCGGGCGCGGCTCGGTGATCATGGACTGCAACATCTGCGTCGCCGTGATGACGAATTTGCCCGCGTTGTTCGCCTCCTCGATGATCCGTTTTTGATAGACCGGAACGAGTTCGACGCTCGTCTCGACGCCCAGATCGCCGCGCGCGACCATCACGCCGTCCGAGGCGGCGATGATCTCATCCAGATGATCTATGGCCTCCGACTTCTCGATCTTGGCGACGAGCGGGGCTTTGCCCCCGGCGGCCTTAATCAACGCCTTCGCTTCGAGACAATCTTCGGCGCGGCGAACGAAGGAGAGCGCGATGTAGTCCGCGCCCTCACGCACGGCAAACTGCAAGTCGCGGCGATCCTTATCGGTCAGAGAAGGAATGGGCAGGATGATGCCCGGCAGATTGATGCCCTTGCGCTCGTTCAAGAGGCCGCCGTTAATGACGCGGCAGATGACATCGGTCTCGGTCGTGCGTTCGACGCTTAGAGCGATTGCCCCGTCGTCCAACAGGATGCGCGCGCCCGGGTGTACGTCGCGCGCGAGCCCCGGATAGTTGGTTGAGACTTCGCGCGCGTCGCCCGTGACGGAGCGCGTGGTCAGCGTGAAGATCGCGTTCTCTTCGAGCATCACGGGCTGCCCGCCTTGCAGCACGCCGGTTCTGATCTTTGGGCCGGAGAGGTCTACGAGGATGGCGAGCGGGCGGCGCATGCGTTCAGCGGCGGCGCGGGCGCGGCGGATCGTTTCGGCGTGCTCCTCCTGCGTGCCGTGCGACATGTTGATGCGGAAAGCGTTCGCGCCCGCCGCCAGCAACGCTTCGAGCGTCGCCGGTTCGCGCGACGCAGGCCCCAGAGTGGCAAGGATTTTGGCTCTTCTCATTTTTCCCCGTGAATTGTGAAAAGCCGTCAATCGTGAATCGTAAATCGTGAATAGATAAAAGCAGCCTTTCTCTATTCACGATTTACGATTCACGATTGACGAGCTTTAGTTGTCGAGCGTTGCCGGTTTGTCCGCGAGCGCTTCCTGCACGGCGCGTTCTAGTTCGGCGGGCATGGTGTCGCGGTCGAAGCCGATGAATTTTTTCAGGAGGCGTCCCTGGCGGTCGTAGACGTAGGTCTGCGGGATCGCGGAGTTGTCTGCGAAAAAGAGTTCCGACATTTGCGCGTCGGGGTAGCCGAGCGCGTACTGGATGCCGAACTCCTCGATGAATGCGGGCACTTTGGGGCGGTCTTCATCGCCGCCCACGTTCAGGCCGACGACGTGTAGCCCCTGCGCGCCGTAGCGACGCTGCAAGTCGATCAGGTGCGGAACCTCGTCGCGGCAGGGCGGGCAATACGTCGCCCAGAAGTCGAGAACGAGCACCTTGCCCTGAAAATCCGACCCGCGCGCGCGCCGCCCGTCAAGCGTCGTCCACGTCGAAGCGTTGACGACGGCGACGCCGTTGGGCGTGTTCGAAGCGGCGTCGTGAGCCGTCGCCACCGGCGGCATCGGGAGCGCGGTGCGCGGCATCTTCGCGCCCTGCGGCGTGTCGGCTGCCGCCCGGTTCGACTGAGAGGCGGTGTAATCGGTCGTGCCGCACGCCGCCGCGAGCGCGAGGACAAGCGCGCAGCCGGTAACTACGAGCAAACGTCTCTCCGTAAACAAACGTGTCGACAACATGCTAACTCCAAACTCCTATCATGTGGGAGATGCGGCGTATTCTACACGACGCCGTGGAAATGATGAACGCGGAATGCGGAACGCGGAATGAAACGTTATTGCTTTTAGTTAATTGTCCCGCGTTCATCAATGATCGTTTCGCCCTGCTCCGTTTCTTCGAGCGAAGGACGCTGGTCGTGGGCGGGCACGCGGTAGTCTTCGTCAGCCCAGTGGCCGAAGTCGAGCAGTTTGCAGCGTTCGGAGCAGAACGGGCGAAACGGATTGTCCTGCCACTCGACGGCTTTATTGCAGGCCGGACACTTCTTCATAAGTCATTAAGCGTTCGGCGCAGGGAGCGGGAAACGGGAAAGGCAAAAGCAGCGTTTGAGCTTACCTGCTTTTGCCTTTCCTTCAAACTCGTCCCGCTTTCCCCTGCCTTGATGTTCTTTTTACGCCGTCGCCATTCCGGTGAGCGGCGGCTTGATTAAAATTTTGCGGTCAACGAAGTCGATCATACCCGCACGGCGCATGTCGTTCAAGCGGACGGTGACGCTCTCGCGCGTCGAACCGACGAGCGAGGCGATTTCGCGGTGGGGGAGATTGAGATCAATGAGAACGCCGTCCGAGCCGGGTTGGCCGTAGCGTGCGGAGAGTTCGTGGAGCAGTTTTTCGAGGCGCGCGGGGATGGCGTCGAGCGCGAAGTCGGCCACGCGCTGCTCGGAACGCGCTAGTCGTTGACCGACCAGACGGAAAGTGTAATCATAAAGCGTGCGGCTTTGAGCCATCGCCTCTTGAAAATCCCCCACCGG
>DASPJG010000461.1:0-15930 GCA_035628755.1 Pyrinomonadaceae bacterium | reverse complement strand
GCACCGTCAAGGAGCGGCTCACCGACCCGCCGAAAGATTTGACCGCCGCCATCACGGACAACTTGAAGGAGGTGAACAGGGTGCTCGCGTCGCTCTCGCGCCCGCAAGCGGAAGGGCTCGGCTACAACCCCGGACGCGCGCAGTTGAGCGACGAGATCGGCGGGCTGTTCTTCACCCTTGACGCGACGAACGCCGCGCCCACCCCGGCGCAAAGCGAATATTACGGCGTGCTGCAAACGCGCTTCCGCACGACGATTGCCGAGGCCAACAAGTTCTTCACACAGTCTGTCCCGAAATTGAACGAGACGCTGCGCCGCTTCGACGCGCCGACGGTTTTTGTCGGCAAGCCGATTGAGATTCCCAATCAATAGCGCGGGCGATTAGTTTCGGAGTGGCAAAGAGCGCGGCGCGGTTATCGTCCCGCGTTGCGCGTTTGGTCGGGAAGAGATCATGCATAAATTCAGACACCGCCTCGCTGTCGGCCTGCTCGTCATCGCGTCGCTCTCGGTGCAATTGCCGGGAGTCGCGCGTGCGCAAAACGGCGCGCTCACGTCTGACCAGCAACAACTGCGCGAAATCTTTCAGGAGTTAATCGAGATCAACACGGTAGACCCGGACGGCGACATGACGCGGGCGGCGGAGGCGATGCGTGCGCGCCTGCTCGCTGCCGGGTTTGCGGCGGAAGACGTGCGCGTCGTCGTGCCTGCCGGGAACGCGAAGAAGGGCAATCTCGTGGCGCGCTATCGCAGCCCCCGGCCTGCGGGCAAGCCCTTGCTTCTGCTCGCGCACATTGATGTCGTCGAGGCGCGCAAAGAAGATTGGTCGGACGGTCTCGACCCTTTCAAGTTTACCGAGCGCGACGGCTACTACTACGGGCGCGGCACGATAGACGACAAGGCGATGGCCGCGATCTTCGTCGCCAACCTGATCCGCTTCAAACGCGAAAATTTTCAGCCCACACGCGACATCATCGTCGCCCTCACGACCGACGAGGAGACGGGCGACTTCAACGGCGTCGAGTTTCTTTTAAAGGAGCACCGCGCGCTGGTGGACGCGGAGTTCGGCATCAACGAGGGAGGGCGCGGTTATCTCAAAGCGGGCAAGCCTCTGCTGAACGCCGTGCAGGCGAGCGAGAAGGTCTACCAGAGTTTCCGTCTCGAAGTGAGGAACAAGGGCGGCCACAGTTCGCTGCCTGTCAAAGATAACGCCATCTTTCGTCTCGCCGCCGGACTCGACCGTCTCGCGCGATTCGACTTCCCCGTCAACCTCAACGAAGTGACTCGCTCCTATTTCACGCGCATGTCGAAGATCGAGTCGGGGCAGACCGCCGCGGACATGCGCGCCGTCGTCGCCCCGCGCCCCGCGGCGCGTTCGGTCGCGCGCCTCTCCGCCTCGCCCTACTACAACGCGCTCATGCGCACAACCTGCGTTGCCACCCGGATCGAAGGCGGGCACGCCGACAACGCCCTGCCGCAGGTGGCGCGCGCGCTAGTCAACTGCCGCATCCTGCCGCAGGAGAACGCGGCTGACGTGCAGGCCACGCTCCGGCGCGTGATCGCCGACGATCAGATCAGCATCACGCCCATCGCCGTTTCGAAGCCCAGCCCGCCGTCGCCGCTGCGACCTGAGATCATGGGGACGCTTGAACGTCTCACGCACGAGTTGTGGCCGAACGTGCCCGTCGTGCCGATCATGGGCACGGGCGCGACCGACAGCCTCTTCTTCCGGCAGGTCGGCATCCCCGTCTACGGCGTCTCGGGCATCTTCGATGACATCGAAGACAACCGCATGCATGGCCGCGACGAACGCATCGCCGCCAAAGCTTTCTACGACGGGCAAGAATTTCTCTACCGCCTGACGAAAGCCTTCTCGTCCGCTAAGTGAGATTTACAGCCACGCGCATTTGGACGGCTTTCCAACCACGCGTCGCTGAAACCGCGACACTACTCAAAATCAAATTCATTGCTCTAGCGTTTATGGGCGAAAGCCGACGCTTTGCCAGAGCGCGGCGCAGTCGTACATCTGCCCGCGCGTGACGACGTATTTCACCCGGCGGAGGTGGCTGATGGAGTCGAGCGGGTTGCCTGGGACGAGGATCAGGTCGGCGCGCTTGCCCGCTTCTATCGTGCCGAGTTGGCTCTCCATCTGCAACGCGCGCGCGGGCACGATTGTGGCCGCGCGGATCGCTTCCAGAGGCGACAGCCCCGCGCGCACCAGAAGTTCCAACTCACGAAAGATACTGTGGCCGGGCACGACCAGATCGCTCCCGGCCATGAGCGGCACGCCGCCGCGATGCAATCTCTCCGTCAACTTCAAGGAGCGTTCAAAAGCAGCCTTCGCCCGATCATTGAGTTCGGCGGGCACGCCCGTGTTGTTCAGCACGACGAACAACTCGTAAGGCAGTTTCGCCATGCCCGGCTCAAAACTTACGAAACCGCCCGCGCGCGGGTGGAGATTTAGTTCGACGCGCGCGAGCGTCGGCTCGACGATTGTGCCGTGTCGTTTCAGGTAATCAATGCCTTCCTGCGCAGAGGGCGATTCGAGATCGGGGGGCGGGGCGGGCGTGCCGGGCGTCGGTTTGAAGTCGCGCGGGTACATCAGGCGCGTGATGAAGTTGATGTGATTGATCTGATCCATCCCGGCCTCGACGCTGTTGAAGGCGTTCGTGCCGTTGGGGACGTGGCCGGTGACGGTGAGGCCGAGGCGGTGCGCTTCCGCCGCAATGACGGCGATGAGTTCCGGCTTGAGCGATTGGTAAATCTTGATCTGCTCGTAGCCCAGTTGGTGGTAACGCGCGACGGCGGCGCGCGCCTCTCCGGGCGTCTCCGCCGTAACCGTGCCGAGCGGGCTTGCGCCGCCGTCAATCACGCCCGCCAGAAGCAAACGCGGGGCGAGCGCGCGCCCGCTTCTGATCGCGTCGCGGATGGGCACGATGAACTCCGGTTCGTTGCCCGCGTCACGCACGGTCGTGATACCGGCGGCGAGCGAGGCCGGAAACCATTCGGCCTGCGTGTTATGCCCGTGTGTATCCCACAGCCCCGCGAGAACGGTCAGGCCGCGCGCGTCCACTCGCGCCGCGCCGCGCGGCATCTTGATCTTCGCACGCGACCCGGCGGCGACGATGCGATCACCATCCACCACGACGATTGAATCGGGAACAGGAGCGTCGCTCTTGCCGTCGATCAACAGCCCGCCGACGAGCGCGAACAGCCCCGTGCGGCGCGGCTTGATCTCACGCTTCAATTGTTCGAGTTGGGCAACCGCGTCCTCCGCCCCCCGTTTGACAAAGAAGGGGAGCGCGGCTTCGTAGCCCTCGCGCACGGCCTCGAAGCGATCCAGTTCGGCGTCCGCGCCGACAAGCGCGACGAGTTGTCCGGCGGCATCGAACCAGACGGTCTCGCGCCCCCACGTCACGCCCTCGATGCTGTAGCGTTCGAGTTGAACTTGCTTGCCTTGAGCCGCCACGGTGTCGCGCCCACGCCGTTCAATGCGCGCGCTCCCGCCCGGCAGCAAGGCCAGCGGAAGCCCCGCGCCGCCGCGCTCCGGATCAGTCTCTTGCTGTCGTTGCCAGTAGCGAAACAACAACGTCTGCATCGAGACGGGAGCGAGGCCGCCCGTCGTGTAGAAATGTTCTCCGACGCGGACGCTTCTCACCCGACTGCCTTCGCGCACTCGTGCGACGCCGCCCTCGACTTCCACAGACACGTCGATGTCGGAGCGCGTGGAGGTCTGGCCTTTGATCTCGAACCGGACGGGCGTCAGGTCGCGCCGCGCGCGCAAGGTCGCCGTGAGCGGAACTTTGCCGCCGATGAAGGTCAACTCGGAGCGCGCTGTCAGTTGCACCGACTCGCCCGCGCGGCTGCTCTCGTAGGTCTCTTCGCCGACCGGGAATTGATACTTATAGAGTTTGAACTTGCCGCGTTCCTCAATTGGCGACGCGTCCGCCGGGTTCGAGCTTTGCGCGGACGCGAATCGAAAAGCTGCCGGATCAAGAAGCAGGGCGCAGGCAATCAACGTTAAGAGCGGCAGGTGCAAGCGGCGAGAGATGTTCATTTGATTTTCTTCATCCGGCGGCGCGGTCAATGCGCGCCAATTCCGGTTTATCGTCTTCAACGGCGGTCTCTTCTTCCGCCAGTGCGGCGGGCGCGGGTTCGACCTGAAACGGAATTTCGAGCGTGACGATCATGCCCCGCGGGGTGGCGCGCGCCAGTTCGAGACGCCCGCCCGCGCCGTAGAGATGTTCGAGGCGCGCGCGCGTGTTCGCCAGCCCGACGCCGCCCGCGAGCGTGCGCGCCAGCAGGTCGTCCGGCGCGGGCGCGTCGGTTTCGCTGACGAGTGCGAGGCCGGGGCCGTTGTCTTCGACTTGCAGGTGGAGTCGCCCGTGGCGGCGCGCGGCGCGAATCGCGAGGCGTCCCGGCGCGCTCTGGCGCGAGATGCCGTGGCGGATGGCGTTCTCGACGAGCGGCTGGAGGATCAGATTAGGCACGAGCGCGCCGAGCGTCTGCGGTTCGATGTCCGTTTCGACGCTGAGGCGGTCGTGGCGGACGGTTTCGATCTCAAGATAACAACGCAGGAAGGCGAGTTCCTGTTCGAGCGTCACCTCCTGCGTGCCGGAGTTCTCCAGCGTGAGCCGCAGAAAATCTCCGAGGCGCGCGACCATCTGGTCGGCGGCTTCCGGGTCGCGGTGCAGGAGCGCGGAGATGGAGTTGAGCGTGTTGAAGAGAAAGTGCGGGTGGAGTTGCATCTTGAGCGCGCGTAGTTGCGCCTGCGCGAGTTGAGCGCGCAGTTCCGAGGCTTTCACCTCGGCGATGCGGAAGCTGTGATAGTAGTCGAGCGCGTTGATGGCGATGAGGATGAGCCAGTAGATGGCGACCTTCAGCGGGAGGTTGGCGAAGAGTTGGTAACTGAAGAAGGAGAGGAGCGTGGGAAACTCGCGGGTCAGCACGCCGCCCGCGAGCCAGTAGAGCGACAGATAGAGGCAGAGATGGAGGGCGGGAAAAACGAGGCTCGCCGGGAGATGCACGAAAAAGAGGCTCTGCGGCCAGTGCTGGCGGTCGAGGCGGTAGCGGCGCGCGAGCAGGGCGATGAGCGGCGCGAGCAATGCCCAGAGATAGAAGGCCGTCAAGTTCCAGACGAAGATGCCGACGAGATCGACGCGGTGGTAGTCGCTGATGGCGAGCGTGCCGAAGAAGGAGAGGCTGGCAAACGTGAGGCCGATGAGCGTCCAGACACCGACGAGAATCAAAATGGTGCGTACACGTTTGAACGGCATGTAAATTATTATCGCACAGGAAACATGGAAGGAAACACCGCGTCGTCAACGGTTCGCTGCAATCAGAGGGTAAACAAAATTCGGGCAGAGGATACCTCCCCTGCCCTGAATCATCGTCTGCGAAAGCTGTTTTCTGCGTGGCCGGATTCGTTCAGTCAACCGGCTTTGGGAACGGCCCTGCCTGCTGCTGCTGCGGTTGCTGCGCGTCTTGCGGCAGAGGGATGCGATAGCGTTTCACTTTCGAGTTGAGCGTCGTTACTTTCAGACCGAGCAGGCGCGAGGCGCGCACCTGATGGCCGCCCGTCAGTTCGAGGGCGCGCATGATCAGTTCGCGCTCGAAGCGTTCCACCTCGTCGTAGAACCGGATGCCGCGCACGATGTCCGCGGCTTCGAGCGAGCTGAGGGTCTGCACCTCTTTCAACAAAGAGAGGGCGGCCTTTTGGAGCATCTCGATCTGCTCGGGCAGCACGTTCTCCGTCAGCGTGAGGCGATTCACACCACTGCCGCGCGGGTCGCCCGCGAAGCTGTTCTCTCTGCGATCCAACAGGGCTGCGTCTTTCATTTTTATTCCCTCAATGCATGTGTAGACTTGGGGCTGCTGGCGCGACACACGCTCTCTCGCGCCCATTCATCCATCTATTCGATGCGGAGTCCAGTTTAACCGCGCCGCGACGGACGGCAACGGAAATGTGACGAGACGCGAAATCTGGTGCTGAATGGTTCATTGCGGGTGACGAAACTTTATGATTTTCCGGCGAACCCGGCATGAGGGCGTGGAAATCTTTGCCCCGGCAGCAGGCCGCCCCATTCAATTGCCACGACGCGTTCTCCGCGGGCGTCGGGTGCGATTCAGGAAGAGTTTTCAAAAAGCTCCAACAGTTTGTCGCGGTAGCTGCGGCTCAGGGTCAACTGTTTGCCGTCGCGCAAAATCACCACGTAGTCGCCGCTGAAGAGAGGTTGGAGTTCCTTGATCCGTTCGATGTTGACGAGCGTGGAGCGGTGGATGCGCAGGAATTTGTCGGGGTCGAGTTTGGAGGCGAGGCGGTTCATGGTTTCGCGCAGGAGGTGCGACTCGCGCCCGGCGTGCACGCGCAGGTAGTTGCCTTCGGCCTCGATCCAGTCGAGTTCTTCGGTGCGCAGGAAGAAGACGCGACCGGAAGATTTGATCATGAGCCGTTCGAGGTGGCGCGGCGGTTCGGGCTTGAAATTTTCGAGGAGCGAGAGCAGGCGTTCGTTGAGTTCGCCTTTCGCCCCGTTCGAGAGTTGGGCGCGCGCGCGCTCCACGGCCTTGCGGAAACGCTCGCGATTGTAAGGCTTCAACAAATAGTCGAGCGCGTTCACGTCGAAGGCCTGCAAAGCGTAGCGGTCGTAGGCCGTGACGAAAATGACGGCGGGCATCTCGGCAATGCCGATGGCCTTGACGACGCCGAAGCCGTCGAGTTCGGGAATCTGTACGTCGAGGAAGACGAGGTCGGGCTTGAGCGTCTGGATGGCGGCGACGGCCTCGCGCCCTTCGACGCATTCGCCGATGAGTTCGAGGTCGCGTTCGCCCGTCAGGAAACGTTTGATGCGTTCGCGCGCCAGCGGTTCATCGTCAACGATGAGCGTCCTGATGGTGTTCACCCGTGTTGGTCTCCGTAGGGCTGTTAACTCAAAAAGAATCGCCGGGCATAACTCTGTGAGACTTGCGCCCGGCCTGTTCTTTATAAACGCCGTGCCCGTGAGTTTGTTTCAGACAAAAAACCGCGATGCAGGTTAGACAGCGGCCAGCGGCTTTTAGTTGCAATCTTTTTCGGCGCGCGGGAGATGCCGCTTGCCGTTTGCGGTCTCGAATTTGAGTTTTCCGACCCTCAGACACACGCGCATCCTGCGCGATGTTTCCGCGCCGCTGCGTTTTGCGCGCTGCTTCTTTTCTCGCAAACCCTTAGAAACAGAGAGGGCTGAGATACTTGAAAATATCTCAGCCCTGCGAGTTGCGGCGAATTTACCGGACGCCGTTTGCCCGGCCATCGTTTGCTGTTATCCGAATGAAGGCTCGCCGTCGTAGACGACGCTCCAACCGTTGCGGCGGCTGGTGGCGAGGCTGCGGTTGAACCAGTGCGTGGCCGCGTCGGCGTCCTCGTAGGTTTGCGCGGAGGGGACGCGCTGGCGCGGGTCAACCCGCACGATGCGGCCACCCTCGGCGGAAATCTTCAAACTCAGGATCGCCAGCAGGTCGTTTTTCTGCATGACGGCAGTACGCACCTCGAAAGGCTCTGCGTCGTCCGTACCGTCTTCGTCTTCCGACTCGTCAATGTCGTCATACGCTTCTTCTTCGCCGATAATTTCTTCAAAGAAGTCTTCGGGTTCATTCATAATCTCAAAATTCCTGTTCTCTAAATTAACTGCTTCTCGTACTCAGTACGCGAAGGCCTGGTAAATCTCAGTCGCGGGCAGGTCGTCGAGCGATTCGACCACCGGGTTGAAGCGCAGCATGCGGCGAGCGCGCTCCGAGAGCGTCTCATGCACGTGGCGCGGGATGTGGATCGTCACCTCGGGACGAAACAGCCAGCGGCGGCTGTAACCGATAACGACCATCGGGCGCGGTTCGTTCGTGTTATTCGGCGTGCCGCGATGCAGCGCGCGCACATCGCGCACCATCACGTCGCCGAGGCGCATCATCAACGGCTCTAAAGGCCGTTCGCCCGTCTCGATTAGATGCAGGGCTTCATCCTTCGGCAGCATGTGCGTGCCGCGCGCCACCTCGAAAGGGCCGTTCTCGCGCGTCACCTCGACGAGCGGGAAGTTGACGGCGAGTTGATAAGGGGGCGTCTCGCGCCCCGTTTCGGGAAACAGCGGCGGCGTGTCGCGATGCACCGCCTGATACTCGGAGCCGAGGAGCGGCGTGTCGGTCGCTAACTGCACCATCGTGAAGTCTTCACCGGCGAGGCGTTCGACGACGGCGAGCACGTCCGGGTCTTCGTAGATCGAGGGGTCTGCGAAAGGGGCGTCGAACGGGAGCGTCACGTAGTAGCGCGCCGCGCCGCGGTTGCGCATGTGGCCTTCGCGCTCGATGTGTTCCGCGAGCAGCGGGGCGAAGGCCGCGCGCCATGCACGGAGCGTAGCCGCCGGAAAATGTTCCGGCAGGACGCAGAAGCCGTCGCGCAACACGTCTCCGGCGAAAGCTTCGATCTCGGCCTCGGAATATCGCCCCCTGCTCATATCTTGCCCGTGTTCATCGAAGCCGTCTTATCTTCGGCGCGGTCGCGCACGGCGACGTTTCACCGCCGCGCCCTTGTTCGCGCGCGGCGCGGCGGTCGCCTCCGGCTGCTTCTTGGCCGCAAACTGCCTCTTGATCACATCCGCCAACGCGGCCTGTTGGAAGTTGACGTTCAACTCCACTTCGTTGCCGCGCGAGGCGTTCGTCAGCGTCTCCAGCACACCGAGCGCGGCGGCCTGCTGGGGTTTCGAACTGTTGCTGGACTTCTGCAAATCTTTCTGGATTTCGCCCTTGAGAAAGCCGACGCCCAGGTTGATCAGACCGCTCAGAGCCATCGCCTTTTTGGAGTCGTCCATGCGGATGACTGACTGCACGCCGAAGGTTGAGGGCTGCATGTTGACGGCCAACTGCACCTGCCGCACCGCGTCAACCATGCGCTCCATCTCGGCGTTCGCGGGCGCACCCAACGCGCGGATGTGCTGCGAGATGCCGGGAGGAATGTCCGCAACCAGACTGACGAGCGTGTTCGCATCGCGCAGGGCGAGGTCAACGAGTTCCGGCTTGAGCCGCGGGCGACCGCCTCCGCCGCTCGCCTCAACCGCGTCGCGCAGATAAGCCGGGATACCGACGGCGATGGTGTTGGCGTCAAGCGCAACCGCCGCGATTTGATCGACGGGAAACTTCTTCGAGTTCTGCGTCCCGTCGGCGTTTGCGGGCGTGGGCTTGTTCAAGGTGAACAGGCTGATGGTCTTCGTGCCGACGGTCTCCTGCGTGTACATGTCCTGCCCCAGCATCCGCGCGCCGGACAGCAAAGCCTCCGCGCTGAAGTTGCCGCGCACGACCAGCAGAAACTCCGGCAACTGTTTCGCCGACAAATCGCCCTTCAGGCGCGCGCCCGCGATCACGTATTCAAGCCCGTTGAGGTCTATAAACTGTTTCGCATCGGCAAGCCCGCGGTTGAGCACTTCCGGCGGCAGGACGCTCGGCGCGGCCTCGTTGATCAGGCGACGCGCGTTGACATACAAGACGGCCTGCGATTCCGGGAAATTCGTGAGCGCGCTGCGGGCGTCCTGCGCGCGCACGGCGACGGGCGCGGCGGCAACCAGCATGAACGCGACGATGGAGAGGAGAAACCGTGCGGGCGATTGGGCTTTCATAGGGTCAATTATCCTTTCGTCAAAACAGGAAGAACGCTCAGAATTTTAACCGATGCGGCGTGCGGGGGAAAGGAGGGGAGAAGAATTAGAGAGGCAGAGGGCAGAGGGCGGAGGGATGAACGGGAACAGTTCAAGTTAATAAACCCGAATGCTTTTCTTGTTCACCCTTCCGCTCCTTCCTTACTTCCGGCTGCTCAGCCGGTTCTGCACGATGACGACGACGAGCAGGAACAGCCCGCGCAAGACCGCCTGCCACCAGGGGCTGATCCAGCCCTCGAAGTTGAAGACGTTGAAGATGAGGCCGAGCAACAGCACGCCGACGAGCGTTGACATAACGCTGCCCTGCCCGCCCGTCAACAGCGTCCCGCCGACGACCACCGCCGCAATCGCGTTCAACTCGTCGCCCTGCCCCGCCACGGGTCGCCCCGCGCCGAGGCGAGCCGCATCGAGCACGCCCGCCAGCCCGGCGAGCGCGCCGCTCAGGGCATAGACGCCGATGGTCACGCGCCCCGTGTTCAAGCCCATCAAGCGCGCCGCCTCGTCGTTGTCGCCGAGCGCGTAGACGTGCCGCCCGAAGCGCGTGTGGTTCAGGACGAGCCAGCCGAGCGCGAACAGGACGATGAGGAACACGACGGGCACGGGCACAGGCCCGATGAAATCGCGCCCCAGAGACGTGAGCGTCTCGGACGACCTGCCGATGCCGATAGACTTCTCGCCCGTGTAGGCCAACACCAGCCCGCGCGCTGCGATCATCATCGCCAGCGTCACGATGAACGGTTGGATGCGCGCCTTAGCGATGACCACGCCGTTGACGAGGCCGAGCGCGGTTGTGAGCGCGACCGCCGCGACCACCGCGATGAGCGCGCCCTGCCCGGCCAGCGTCGCCGCCGCCACGCCCGCCACCGCCATGAGCGACCCGACCGAGAGGTCTATGCCGCCCGTCAGAATCACGAACGTCATCCCCAGCGCGACAAGCCCGAGCATGCTGTTCTGGCGCAGCACGTTCACCAGATTCTCTTCCGTCAGGAAACGCTCGTAGCGCACGGCGGCGAACACGCAGACCGCCACGAGCGCGATGAGCGCGCCCTGCCGCTGCACGAAGGAAGCAAACCGCGCACGCGCCAGCCGCCCTCCCGCCGAACCCTCCCCGTCAATCGTCGTCGCTGCCTGGCTCATAGGTTTCTTTGTCTCCCGTCAATTCGAATCCGCCGCATCCGTTCTTTACACATGCCCGTCAAGAGAAGCATTCTTACTCAAGCGAAAAGTCCACGCTTCAACTTCAACTACTTCTTCCGCCGTTCCGCACGCGCACGCGCCACGATCTCTTTGACCCCGGCGAAAAGCGTCGGGGCGTGATAGGGGATGCCGTCCTTGATCGTCCACTCGATGCCGCCCGTGCGCACGGCGCGCCCGTCCTGAATCATCTCCACGCCCACGGGATAGAGCACCTTCAGATTTTCGAGCGGGTTGCCGTTCACCACCAGCAAGTCCGCCGCGTAGCCCGCGCGCACGCGACCCAGACGCTCTTCCTGTCCGAGTATCTTCGCGTTATTGCCCGTCGCGTGCTGGATGACTTTGAGCGGGTGGAAGCCCGCTTCCTGATGCAACTCCAACTCCCTGAGCAGCCCGAAGCCGTACATCTGGTAGATGAACCCCGCATCCTCGCCGACGCCGATGATGCCGCCCCGCCGCTCGAACTCGCGCAACGCAGCCATCCAGATGCGATAGTTCTCTTTCCAGAAAGCCTCGTCCGTCGAAGTCCAGCCGATGAAATACGAACCGTGATTGGCCGGGTCTGGACGGAAGTAATCTTCGAGCGTCGGGTGCAGGTAGTCCGCGAACCACGGCTGCGTCTGCGCGCGTTGCAGGTCGCGGCTCGCCTCGTAAATAACGAGCGTCGTGTTCCAGGCCACGCGCGCCTCGGCCATCCCGTCGAGCACCTTCATCAACCTGTCCCAGTTGGCCTCGCGCCACAAACGCCCCGCGTAACGAAAACGATCCACCTCGTTGTTGTAATTGTAAGCGGGCGGGAAATTCTGCACGCCGCCTTCAATCGCCGCATCGGGGATGCCGTACCAGTGTTCGATGGATGTCGTGCCGAAACGAATGTCGTCCCACGCGTTGGTTTCGGCGATGGCGGCGTGATGCGCGATGCGCAAGCCCTGTTTGCGCGCCTCGTCCCACGCCGCCGCCATCAGGTCTCGATCCATCGCAAACATCTTGAGGCCGTCCACGCCCTGCGCCTTCAAGTCGCGCACGCGCTGGCGCGCCGCTTCCGCCGTCTTCGGCGCGCCGCCCGCCGCGTAAATCGCATAGACGAACAAGCGCGGCGCGGCCACCTCGCCCGCCGCGCTCGCACGCTTGAGCGCGAGCGTCTTCGGCGTGTGGCTGCCCACGTCGCGCACCGTCGTGATGCCACAGGCGAGCCACAGTTTCAACTCGTAGTCGAGCGGTTGCGCGACGCCGCCGCGCTCCTCCTGCACATGCCCGTGCGCGTTGATCAAACCGGGCATCACATATTTGCCCGTCGCATCGATCTCCACGTCGCCCGCCGGACGCCGCGCCGTCCCGCTCTTGACCGTGACGGGATCGAGCGCGACCAAATCCGCAATCGTGTTGTTCTCGACCACGATGTCGAACGGCCCCGACGCAGGCGTCCCGTTCCCGTCAATCACCGTCGCGTTGCGGATCACCAGACGCGGGTAACGCCTGCCGCTCTCGATTGTCCCCTTTGCCCCCTGCGCGCGCACGGCGGGCGCGGCGAGCGCGCCGACGATCATCAGGACGATCAGGAAGGATGCTGCAAGTTGTTTTTTCATGCGGAGGAAGTTACGCCACTCTGGGGCGTTGAATGTACACGGCGACGAGGATGATCGCCGCCTTCAGGACGAGCGACCACGCGAAGCCGATGCCGAGCATGTTGAAACTCGTCGTGATGACCTGCATGATGAGCGCGCCGATGAGCGTGCCGACGACCGTCACGCGCCCGCCCGTCAGCGGCGTCCCGCCGACGACCACCGCCGCGATGGCGTCGAGTTCGATGTAGAGGCCAACCTTCGTCGCATCGCTCGCTTCGGCCTTCGCGGCCTCGATCAGTCCGGCGAGTCCGGCCAGCAGGCCGCTCAGGGCGTAGACCATGATCTTCGTCCGGTGGACTTTTATCCCCGCCAGCCGCGCCGCCGATTCATTCCCGCCGACCGCGACGACGTAGCGGCCAAAGCTCGTCGCGCGCATCACGAAGATCGCAATGGCGACGACCAGCAGCATCACCACGACCGACATCGGCACAGGCCCGATGAACCCTTTGCCGAGCGACATGAAATTCTGATTGTCGATCAGAATGATCTGGCCGCCACGGCTGATGACCTGCGCCACGCCGCGCCCGGTAATGAGCAGTGCGAGCGTCACGATGATGGGCTGGATGCGGAAGCCGGAAATGAGCGCGCCGTTGATGAAGCCGACGGCGGTCGCCGCGCCGAGTCCTAAGAGCACGGCGGGCAGGAGACCGCGCTCAAGATTGGTCGCGGCGATGGCGGCGGCAATCGCCATCACCGAACCGACCGAGAGATCAATGCCGCCCGTTGCGATCACGAGCGTCATCCCGACGGCGACGAGCACCGTGGGCGCGACTTGCAGGAGGATGTTGCGAAAATTGTTCACGTCGGCGAAGTTCGGCGTGAACAGCGCGTTGGCTATGACGAGCAGGAGGAGCGCGGCGAGCGCGCCGTAAGTCGGGCCGTAGTCGGCGAGGAGCGTGCGGCGCGCTCGCGCGCTTCCCGCGCCCGCACTGTTGACGGGGGTGGCGTTCTGCATCAGTTAAGCTCCTTCCGAGGGCGGCGCAGCGGGCGGCGTGGCGGCGGGCGGCGTGGTGTCCGTGACGTGTGCGGTGGCGGTCGAAGCGGCGGTCGCCTCGCCGCTTGCGCCTTCGGCCATCGCGCGGATGATGTTGTCCTGTGAGATTTCGTCGCCGCGCAGTTCGCCCACGCGCTGCCCGTCGCGCATCACGACGACGCGCGAACTGCCCTCCACCAATTCCTCCAACTCCGAAGAGATCATCAGGACGCCCAGACCGCTCTCCGCCAGTTCGCCCACGAGCGACTGAATCTCGCCCTTCGCGCCGATGTCTATGCCGCGCGTCGGCTCGTCGAGAATGAGAAACTTCGGGTTCTTGCAGAGCCAGCGCGCGAGCAGAACTTTCTGCTGGTTGCCGCCCGACAACTCGCGGATTTTCTGGTCGGCGTTGGCGGCCTTGATGCCGAGCCGCTTCATGAACTTGTCCACGATCTCGGTTTGGCGCGCGCGCGAGACGACGCCGAGCGTCGAGAGCGCGGGCAGCGCGGCGAGCGTCAAATTCTCGCGCACGCTCAACTCGGGGATGATGCCCTCGGCCTTGCGGTCTTCCGTGAGAAACGCGATGCCGGAATCTATCGCCTCGTTGACGGAGCCGCGCTTGATGGTCTTACCTTCCAGCCGCACCTCGCCCGCCTCGACGCTGTCCGCGCCGAAGATGGCGCGCGCCGTCTCCGTCCGACCCGAACCGAGCAAGCCCGCCATCCCGACGATCTCGCCGCGCGCCACCTCCACCGTCACGTCGTTCAGTTTTCGCCCGCGCTTCAAATTCTCCGCGCTCAAAAGCGGCGTCTCTCCCGCCGCAGCCGTCGCGCCTTTGAAAGCGGTGGTGCCCTGCCGCAGTTCCTCGCGCTGCTTGCCGAGCATGAGGCAGACGAGATCGATCTTTTCCAACCCCGCGAGCGGGCGCGTAGCGACGAAACGCCCGTCGCGCAAAATCGTCACGCGGTCGCAGACCGTGTACAACTCGTCGAAGCGATGGCTGATGTAGACGACCGCCGTTCCTTCGGCCTTGAGTCGCCGGATCACGTCGTAGAGAATCTGCACCTCGTGTTCGGTCAGAGAACTCGTCGGCTCGTCGAGAACGACGACCTTCGCATCGAACGAGACGCCGCGCGCAATCGCCACCATCTGACGAAGCGCGATGTTGAGGCTGCCGAGCGGGGCGCGCGGGTCTATGTCGAGGCCGAGGCGTTTCAAGAGCGCGGCGGCGTCCGCGTTCATTCGCTTCCAATCGATGAGGCCGAAGCGGCGCGGCTCGCGCCCCAGATAGATGTTCTCGGCGACCGTGCGAAAGGTGAGCAGGTTGACTTCCTGATAGACGGCGACGACGCCCACGGCCTGCGCATCTTCCGGCGTGCGAAAGTCAACCTCGCGGCCTTCGAGAAACATCCGCCCGCCGTCGCGCGTGTACGCGCCGGTCATGATCTTGATCAGCGTAGACTTCCCCGCGCCGTTCTCACCCACGAGCGCGTGCACCTCGCCGCGCGCCAACTCCAGCGAGACGTTCGCAAGCGCGGTCACGCCCGAAAAGATTTTCGTGATGCCCTCCATGCGGAGGACTGGTTCGTTCGTCATAAGTCTCAAGTCTCAAGTCCCAAGTCTCAAAGTCTCCAAGCCGCTCTGACTTGAGACTTGGGACTTGAGACTTGAGACTACTGTGTCAGTAGGCTTCGTCCAAAAACTGCGCCGCGTTCGTTTTATCGAAGAGGCGGTCTTCGATGCCGACGATGGGCGGGAGTTTTTCGCCCGCCCAGAATTTTTCGAGCGTGGAGAAGGCGAGCGGGCCGAAGCGCGGGTTTGACTCGATGGTCACGTTCATCTTGCCGTCGAGGATGGCTTGCAGGGCGGTCTTCTGCCCGTCAACCGAGACGATCAAAACGTCCGTGCCCGGGTTCATCCCGGCGGCTTCGAGCGCCTGAATCGCGCCGAGTGCCATCTCGTCGTTGTGCGCATAAACTGCCGTGATCTCGTTCCGGCGCGCCTGAATGATGTTCTGCATCACGTCGCGCGCCTTGGCGCGGTTGAAGTCGCCGGTCTGCGATTGGATGATCTTCATCTCTGGGTGCTTGGCGATCTCGTCGCGGAAGCCCTTGCCACGATCCGCCGTGACGGATGCGCCGCTCGTGCCGCTCAGTTCCACGATGTTGGCCTTGCCGTTCGACGCTTTGGCGAGCCATTCGGCGGCGCGCTGTCCCTGCTTGATGAAGTCCGACTTGAGCACGGTCACGAAGTCTTCGCCCGCCGTGCCGGAAGCCTCGCGGTCAACGAGGATGACGGGGATATTCGCGCGCTTCGCCGTCTCCAACGCCTGCTCGAAGCCGACCGTCTCGCGCGGCGCGAGGAAGATGGCGTCGACGCGCTGCGCGACGAGGTCTTCGACATTCGCGGCCTGCTTGGCCGTGTCGCCCTGTGCGACCGTCACGCGCAGGTCGTACTTGTCGGGGTGCTTC